>WGNW01000069.1 GCA_016124315.1 Alphaproteobacteria bacterium | reverse complement strand
TGGCGCTGCTGATGCTGATGGTCGCGGTCTTCGTCGGCATCTGGTTCGCCAGCCGGCTGATCGCACCGATCACCGATCTGGTGCGGGCCTCCGAACGCATCCGCGAGGGCGACCTCGCGGTGCGGGTTCACGAAGGCGAGGGCGACGACGAGATCACCGTGCTGTCGCGCACCTTCAACCGCATGACCAATCAGCTCCAGAGCCAGCGCAACGAACTGATCGACGCCAACACCCAGCTCGACCAGCGCCGCCGCTTCATCGAGGCGGTGCTGGAGGGCGTGCTGGTGGGCGTGCTCGGCCTCAACGCCCGCGGCGAGGTCGACCTGACCAACCGCGCCGGCCTTGTCATGCTCAACGAGACGGAGGCGTCGCTCAAGGGCTGCCGCCTGGTGGAGGCGGTGCCGGAGCTGGCCGAACTGCTCACGGAAGCGGAGCAGAACCCGGACCAGTTCGTCCAGCGCCAGATCAACCTGGTGCGCCACGGCCACGCCAAGAACTTCCTGGTGCGCATCTCCTCGGAGCGCCTCGAGGGCAAGATCACCGGCTTCGTCGTCACCTTCGACGACATCACCGAGCTGGTGGCGGCCCAGCGCACCGCGGCCTGGGCGGACGTGGCGCGCCGCATCGCCCACGAGATCAAGAACCCGCTGACACCGATCCAGCTGTCGGCGGAGCGGCTGAAGCGGAAGTACCGCAAGGAGATCGCGACCGATCCCGAGGTCTTCAGCCACTGTACCGACACCATCATCCGCCAGGTCGGCGACATCCGGCGGATGGTCGACGAGTTCTCCGGCTTCGCCCGGATGCCGGCGCCTACCTTCAGGGACGAGAACATCGCCGAGATCGCCCGGCAGACCATGATGTTCCTGGAAGTGTCCTATTCGGACATCGACTTCGTGTTCCATGGCGGCGACGAGGCCCTCACGCTGAGCTGCGACGGCCGGCAGGTGGCGCAGGCGCTCACCAACATCATCAAGAACGCGGCGGAATCGATCCAGGGGCGGAAATGTCCGGAGGGCGCCGTCCTGCCCAAGGGCCGGATCGACCTGACCGTCGCCGAGGAGGGGGACAGCACCGTCATCCGCGTCGAGGACAACGGCCTGGGGCTGCCGCGGGAGCACCGCGACCGCCTCACCGAGCCCTACGTCACCACCCGCGAGAAGGGCACCGGGCTGGGGCTGGCCATCGTCAAGAAGATCATGAGCGATCACGGCGGCGAACTGGTGCTGGAGGACCGGCCGTCGGGCGGGGTCCGCGTCCGGCTGGTGTTCGCACACGAGCGTTCCCGGGAAGTGGCCGACGTCTCCGGCGATTCCGAACAGCCGCGAGCGGCGTCGGTAGGTTAGAAAGCGGAATTCATGTCCAGAGACATCCTCATCGTCGATGACGAAGCCGATATCCGGGACCTGGTGTCGGGGCTCCTCGAGGACGAGGGCTACGAGACCCGGTCCGCCGGGGACAGCGACGGCGCGCTCTCCCAGATCGAGCAGCGCAGGCCCAACCTCGTGATCCTCGACATCTGGCTCCAGGGCAGCCGTCTCGACGGGCTGGAGCTGCTCGACTTCATCCACCGCGACCATCCCGACGTGCCGGTGATCATCATCAGCGGGCACGGCAATGTGGAGACGGCGGTTTCGGCCATCAAGCGGGGCGCCTACAACTTCATCGAGAAGCCCTTTAAGACTGACCACTTGCTGCACCTGGTTCAGGCGGCGACTGAGGCTGCGCGGCTGCGGCGGGAGAACGAGGAGCTGCGCGCCCGGTTCATGCCGGCCGACGAGCTGATCGGCGTCTCGCCGGCCATCAACACCGTGCGCCAGGTCATCGAACGTGTGGCTCCCGCCAACAGCCGGGTGCTGATTTCCGGGCCCACCGGCTCGGGCAAGGAGGTCATCGCCCGGCAGATCCACAAGCTGTCGTCGCGGGCCAACGGCCCGTTCGTTGTGGTGAACGCCGCCAACATCGCGCCCGAGCGCATGGAGGTCGAGCTGTTCGGCATCGAGCGCAAGTCCGTGGGCCAGCTCCACAGCCGCAAGATCGGCCTGTTCGAGCAGGCCCATGGCGGCACGCTGCTGCTGGACGAGGTCGGCGATATGCCGGTCGAGACGCAGAACAAGATCCTGCGCGTGCTGGTGGAGCAAACCTTCGAGCGGGTCGAAGGCAGCCGCAAGGTGCAGGTCGACGTCCGGGTGATGAGTTCGACCACCAAGGATCTGCGGCAGCTCATCGAGGCGGGGAAGTTCCGCGAGGATCTCTATCACCGGCTCAACGTCGTACCGATCCACGTGCCGCCGCTCAGCACCCGGCGCGACGACATCCCGCTGCTCATCGAGCACTTCATGGAGCGTCTGACCACGTCGGGCGGGATGGCGCGGCGCGAGGTGAGCGAGGACGTGATCGCCGCGCTCCAGGCCTATGAATGGCCGGGCAACGTGCGCCAGCTGCGCAACGTGGTCGAGCGGATGCTGATCCTGGCCGCCGAGGACGTGCTGAGCCAGATCGGCGCCGACATGCTGCCGGCCGAGATCAACGGCACCGCCAGCGGCGTGATGCGCGCCGGGCAGGGCGAGGTGATCATGTCGGTGCCGCTGCGCGAGGCCCGCGAGGCATTCGAAAAGGAATACCTCCAGGCTCAGATCACCCGCTTCGGCGGCAACATCTCGCGCACCGCCAGCTTCGTGGGCATGGAGCGGTCGGCGCTGCACCGCAAGCTCAAGTCCCTGGGGCTGCAGACCAGCGACCGCCGCTCCGGGGAAGAGGACGAATGAAGATCATCATCTGCGGCGCCGGCCAAGTGGGCGCCTCGATCGCCAAGCAGCTGGCTGACGAACATCATGACGTGACCGTCATCGACATCTCGTCCGAATTGATAAAGAAGCTCTCCAATTCTTTGGAAGTCCAGGGAATCGTCGGTCACGCCGCTCATCCGGACGTGCTGGAGGCGGCGGGCGCCGGCGGCGCCGACATGCTGATCGCCGCCACCTATTCCGACGAGGTCAACATGGTCGCCTGCCAGGTGGCGCATTCGCTGTTCAGCGTGCCCACCAAGGTCGCGCGGGTGCGGACCCAGTGCTATCTCGCCAAGGACTGGCGCGGCCTGTTCAGCCCCGACCACCTGCCCATCGACCTGATCATCTCGCCCGAGCTGGAGGTGGCGCGGGCGATCCGCCGCCGGGTTGACACGCCCGGTGCGTTCGAAGTGGTGCCGTTCGCCGAGGACCGCATCCACATGATGGGGATCGCGCTCACCGAGGACTGCCCCATCATCGACACGCCGCTGTCGCAGCTCACCGAGCTCTTCCCCGACCTGCACGTCCGCGTGGTCGGCATCCGGCGCAAGGAAAAGACCATCGTGCCCAGCGCCTCCGACCAGCTGCTGGCCGGCGACCAGGTCTACGTGGTGACGGAAAAGGCGCAGCGCCGGCGGGTTCTGGCGGTCTATGGTCACGAGGAACCGGAGGCGCGGCGCATCATCATCATCGGCGGCGGCAATGTGGGCCTCTACCTGGCGCGGGAGCTGGAGGACGGCGACGTTCCGGTGAACGTCAAGATCATCGAGGAATCCGAAGCCCGCGCCCGCTTCATCGCCGACGAGCTGAGCCGCTGCGTGGTGCTGCACGGCGACGCGCTCGACCACGACCTGCTGCGCGAGGCCAACGTGGACATGGCCGACATCGCCATCGCCGTCGCCAATGACGACGAGGTCAACATCCTGTCGTCGCTGCTCGCCAAGCGGGAAGGGGCCAAGCGGGCGGTGACCCTGGTCAACAATCCGGTCTACGGCCCGCTGATGACCTCGCTGGGCGTCGACGTCTACATCGACCCGCGCGCGACGACGGTTTCGACCATCCTCCGCCACGTCCGGCGTGGCCGGATTCGCGGGCTGCACACCCTGAGCAACGCCGGCGCCGAACTGATCGAGGCGGAGGCCCTGGAAACGCTCGACCTGCTCAACAAGCCGCTGCGCGACCTCAAGGTTCCCTCGGGCGTGCGGTTCGGGGCGATCGTGCGCGGCGAGGACGTGATCATCCCCCGCGGCGATTCCGTGATCCGGGCTGGCGACCGGGTGATCATTTTCGCCCTGGCCGAGCAGATCAAGAAGGTGGAGCAGATGTTCTCGGTGCAGCTCGGTTATTTCTGAGGAGTGCTGCGTCGCAAAAAGATGCGTCGATCTCCCCCTGATGCACCCTTGTCGGGACGGGTAAAAGGCCCCATTTTGAGAGAGGGCCGTTCCCCACGACGCTGGCAAAATAACGAGAAGGATAAACCCCTCCATGGCTTCCGACCGGTCGCAGAATGTTCAGGACGTTTTCCTCAATCATGTGCGCAAGGAGAAGACCCCGGTCACGGTCTTCCTGATGAATGGCGTCAAACTGCAGGGGGTGATCACCTGGTTCGACAATTTCTGCATCCTGCTGCGCCGGGACCGGCACTCCCAGCTGGTCTACAAGCACGCCATCTCCACGGTGATGCCGTCGGCGCCGATCCAGCTATTCGAGCCGGCTGAAGGAGAATCCGACGGAGAATAAACCTTGAGCGATACGCCGGGCCGACCTCATCCGTCCCGCACCGGGACGGACGCGGCGGGCGCGTTCGGCGATCGCCAGGCGGTTTCCCAGGGCGCGCGGGCGCTGGTGGTGCATCCTCACCTGAAGGGGGATGCGGGCCGCCGGTCGCCCGAAGCCGCTCTCGACGAGATCGTCGGGCTGGCGCGGGCCATCGACCTGGATATCGTCGGCGCCGAGATCGCGCCGCTGTCGACGGTGCGGCCGCGCACCTTCCTGGGCGAAGGCAAGGTGACCGAACTGGCGGCGCAGGTCCGCGCGGCCGAGGCCGAACTGGTGGTCGTCGATGCCGCGCTCAGTCCGGGCCAGCAGGCCAATCTGGAGAAGGGCCTGGGCGCCAAGGTGATCGACCGCACCGGGCTGATCCTGGAGATCTTCGGCGAGCGCGCCCGGACGCGCGAAGGCGTGCTGCAGGTCGACCTCGCCCACCTGACCTATCAGCGCGGCCGGCTGGTCCGGTCCTGGACCCACCTGGAGCGCCAGCGCGGCGGCGCCGGCTTCCTTGGCGGCCCCGGCGAGCGGCAGATCGAGGCCGACCGCCGGCTGCTGAGCGAGCGCATCGTCAAGCTGCGCCGGGAGCTGGAGAGCGTCACCCGAACCCGGCTGCTGCATCGCAAGAGCCGCCAGAAGGTGCCCTATCCCGTCGTCGCCCTGGTGGGCTACACCAACGCCGGCAAGTCGACCCTGTTCAACCGGCTCACCCGGGACGACGTGTTCGCCGAAGACCTGCTGTTCGCCACGCTCGATCCCACCATGCGGGGCGTGACCCTGCCGTCCGGCCGGCGGATCATCCTGTCCGACACGGTGGGATTCGTCTCCAACCTGCCGACCCATCTGGTCGCGGCCTTCCGCGCCACCCTGGAAGAGGTGGTGGAGGCGGACATCGTCGTGCATGTGCGCGACATCTCCCATCCCGATTCCGAGGCGCAGCGCGCCGACGTGATCGACGTGCTGCGCGACCTCGGGGTGCCGGACGACGAGCGCCAGACCGTTGTCGAGGTGGCCAACAAGCTGGACCTGCTCACGCCGGAGCAGCAGGGCGTGCTGGAGGCCCGCGCCGCCCGGCACGACGCCCTGCTTCCCGTTTCGGCGGTCCGCGGCGACGGCACGGAGCGGCTGCTGGCCGAGCTGGACCGCCTGCTGTCGCGGGGCGACCGGACCATCACGGTCCGGTTGCCTCATTCGGCCGGGGCGCTGATGGCGTGGCTCTACGACCACGGCGACGTGCTGCGCCGCCGCGATGTCGGGGAGGGCATGGAGTTCCGCGTGCGCATGTCCGACCAGGACATCGGGCGGCTGCGCAAGGAGCCCGCGGCGGTATTCGCCGAAGCCGCCGAATAGGGCCCGCCCGGCCGGTTGACTCGCTTCCGGGCGGTTCCTATCGTCGGCCGCGACAAGGCGCGGGGCCGCGCCGCAGCATCAACGCCATTCGGGAGAACCGGCCATGAACTTCAAGCCCCTACAGGACCGCGTGCTGGTCAAGCGTCTGCCCTCCGAGGAGAAGACCGCCGGCGGCATCATCATCCCCGACTCGGTGCAGGAGAAGCCGCAGCAGGGCGAAGTGGTGGCTGCCGGACCAGGCGCGCGCCGCCAGGACGGCGCCATCGAGCCCCTTGGCGTGAAGCAAGGCGACAAGATCCTGTTCGGCAAATATGCCGGCAGCGAGGTGAAGTTCGACGGCACCGATTACATCATCATGAAGGAATCCGATATCCTCGGCGTCCTGGAATAGGACGGCCGCGAGGGATAGGGAAAAGGGCCGCGCTGAGCGGCCCTTCGGTCGTCAGGGGAGGGACGCATGAGATTCGCAGGGGCCGCCGCGCCCAACATGGCCGACTGGCGGCTGTTCGTGGAACTGGAGGAACTGGGCTTCGACAGCGCCTGGGTGCCCGATTCCCAGATGATCTGGTCCGATCCCTTCGCCGTGCTGGCGCTGGTGGCGGCGAACACGTCGCGCATCCGGGTCGGCACCGGCGTGGTGACGGCGCCGACCAGGCTCGCGCCGGTGACCGCCCACGCCATCGCCTCCATCAACCAGCTGGCGCCGGGCCGCACCTTCATGGGGATCGGCAGCGGCCACACCTCCATGCGCGCCATGGGCTTCGAGACCATGAAGGGGCCGGCGTTCCGCGACTACCTTCGGGTGGTGCGCGCCCTGCTGCACGGCGAGGAGGTGGACTACACCTACGAGGGCGAGACCCGTCCGATCCGCTTCCTCCATCCCGACCAGGGCTACATCGAGACGGATCATCCGGTGGAGATCTATGTGGGCGCCGACGGGCCCATCGCGCTGAAGGCCGCGGGCGCCTATGGCGACGGTCGCATCTCGTCGCTCGACGCGACGCCGGACCGCATGGTCGGGGCCCTGGCGATGGCCCGGCAGGGCGCCGAAGCGGTCGGCCGCGCGCTGCCGGACGAGTTCCCGGCGATCGGGCTGACGCCGTGCTGCGTGCTCCGGCCGGGCGAGACCCTCGCCTCGGAGCGGGTCGTCGACCAGGTCGGCGCCACCGTCGTGGGCATGCTGCACATGTGGTACGAGCTCTACATGACCTATGGCAGCGACGCCGTGGTGCCGGAGGCGTGCCGCGACGAGTGGGAGCGCTACCTGAGGCTGATCGACGGCTGGAACCTGCCGAAGGAAAAGCTGCACCAGCGCCTCCATCTGGGGCATGCCACCTTCCTGGTGCCGGAGGAGCGGCCGCTGATCACCCCGGCGCTGATCCGCGCGAGCGGTGCGCTGGTGGGCGAGCCCGACGAGATCGTCGCCCGGCTGAGGGAGCAAGAGGCCGCGGGCCTGCGCGAGCTGGTGCTGCTGCCGTCGCTCGCGGACGCCCGCGACGTCTTCCGCGACTTCGCCCGGGAAATCATGCCGCGCTACTGACCGGCGTCGCCGAATCCGACCGGGCCGCAAGCAATCCGTTGTCATCGAAACCCATGAGGGATTCGGGCGTTCATGCTCCGTTCAGTGGCCGCAGGGTACCGTCGGTCATCATGGAGCAGACAATGAAGCACATCATGCAACGATTGATCGCTCCCGGGACCATGCTGGCCCTGGGGGTCGCCGTCGCCCTGATCGGCCACGCCGCGGGGTGACCCGCCGGGCGAAAGCCGGTCAGGCGCCGTCGAGATCCTTGAACACCTCCCGGGCAACCCGCAGTCCGTTCACCGCGCAGGGCCAGCCCGCATAGTGGGCGAGATGGAGCATCATCTCTTCCACCGCCTCGCGGGAGACGCCCTGGTTGAGCAGGCCGCGCAGATGAACCTTCAGCTGCAGTTCCTTGCCCAGCGCGACCAGCGTGGCGCAGGTGATCAGCGACCGGTCGCGCAGTTCCAGGCCGGGCCGCGTCCAGACGTCGCCGAACAGGTGGTCGATGGTCATGCCCATGAACGGATCGTCCAGGTTGGGCGCGTCCAGGTCGCCGAACAGTTTCCTGCGCACCGCGAGGCCGCGTTGCCTGCTGTCATTCTCCGCCATGGTCTCTCTCCCTCGATGATTCCGATGCCAGTCTAGCCAACTCGTCGCCGGTCAGGCGATAGAGCTGCCATTCGTCGTGACGGTGCGCGCCCAGGCTCTCGTAGAACCGGATCGACGGCGCGTTCCAGTCCAGCACGCTCCACTCGAACCGGCCGCAGCCGTCCTGCAGCGCGATGTCGGCGAGTCGGGCGAGGAGGGCGCGGCCCGTGCCCTGGCTGCGATGGGACGGCATCACGAAGAGGTCCTCCAGGTAGAGGCTGGGCCGTCCCGTGAAGGTGGAGAACGTGTAGAAGTAGAGGGCGTAGCCCACCGGCTCGCCCTGCCGCTCGGCGATCAGCGCCCGGGCGTAGGGCTGCTCGCCGAACAGGGCGCGGTCGAGGTCGTCGACCGAGGCCTCCATCTCGTGGCGGAGCTTCTCGTAATCGGCCAGCGCGCCGATCAGCCGGTGGATCGGCGCCGTGTCGCCGGGGCGTGCGGGGCGGATCACAAGGGCAGGGGACTCGGTCATTCAGAACTCGTACATGGGAATCCGTCCCGGCTCGGCCGCGGCCTCTTCCAGCCACTCCTTGACGGTGGGAAGCGCCCAGACGGCGTCGGCGTATTCGGCGCAGCGGCCCTCGAGCGGGACGGCATAGGTCCTGAAACGGCTCACGACCGGCGCGAACATGGCATCGGCGCCGCAGAACGCACCGAACAGGAAGGGCCCGCCTGACCGGTCGAAGCAATCGGTCCAGAGCGCCTTGCTCCGTTCGATATCGGCCATGCAGGCGTCGCCGACCGGAAAACGCTCGTAGCGCCGCCGGGTGTTCATGGGCATCTCCGAGCGCAGCGCGCCGAACCCCGCATGCATTTCCGCGCTCACGGCGCGTGCCCGCGCCCGCTGCTTCGGGTCCTTAGGCCAGATGCCCGCACCGGGGTAGGTGTCCGCGAGATACTCGATGATGGCGAGGCTTTCCCACACCGTCAGATCGCCGTCCCGCAGCACCGGGACCCTCCCGGCCGCCGACCAGTCGGTGATGGTTTCCGTCGCGTCGTCATTCTGCACGGCCGCGAGCAGGAGCCGGCCCAGCCTGGCCTCGAACGGGATGCCGAAATGGCGCAGGACGAGCCAGGGCCTGACCGACCAGGACGAGTAGTTCTTATTGGCGATCAGCAGCTGGAGGGTCATCGCGCAATTCCTGCTTGGCCTGTTGCCACAGGGCTTCCAGTTCCTCCAGCGACTTCTGCTCGGCCTTCTCGCCGGCGGCGGCAAGGATCGCCTCGATGCGGCGGAAGCGCTGTTCGAAGCGCCGGTTGGTGCCGCGCAACGCCCGCTCCGGGTCCACGTCGAGGAACCGGGCGAGGTTGGTGTAGGCGAACAGGATGTCGCCCAGTTCCGCCTCGACCGCCTCGCGGTTGCCGGCGCCGTCGCGTAGCGCCGCCATTTCGACGGCGAGTTCCTCGGTCTCCTCCTGGATCTTGTCCAGCACCTGGGCGGCCTCCGGCCAGTCGAATCCCACCCGCGCCGCGCGTTTCGACAGCTTCACCGCACGCATCAGCGCCGGATAGCCGTGCGCCACGCCGTCGAGCGCGCTGGGCGCCTCGCCCCGCGCCCGGGCCTTCTCCTCGCGCTCCAGCCTCTTGTGCTCTTCCCAGGCGCGGGTCTGCGCCTCGGCGTCTTCCACCGAGTCGTCGCCGAACACGTGGGGATGGCGCCGCAGCATCTTGAAGCAGATGGCGTCGACCACGTCGGCGAAGCCGAAATGACCCTTTTCGGAGGCCATCTGCGCGTGGAACACCACCTGGAACAGCAAGTCTCCCAGTTCTTCCTTGAGCGCCGCCATGTCGCCCTCTGCGATGGCCTCCGCCACCTCGTAGGATTCCTCGATGGTGTAGGGCGCGATGCTGGCGAAGTCCTGCTCGCGGTCCCATGGGCAGCCGTTATTGGGATCCCGCAGGCTGCGCATGATCATGAGCAGGTCGCCGATGCTGTGCTGGGACATGGGCTGTCACCGGAAGAGGGGTGGAACGGGCGTCGCCCCTCCTATACCATCCCGCAAACGACGGAGGAACCATGAGCCGATTGCTGTCCCTTGCCACCGGGAACTTGCCGGAATTTTCGCCGGTCCAGGTGGTGGAAGCCGCCGCGCAAGCCGGCTGGCCCGCGTGCGGCGTGTGGTACGACCGGGAGACCTGGACCGAGCAGACCACAAGGGACACCCGCAATGCCTTCGAGCGGACCGGCCTCGTCCCGTTCGACATGGAGGTCGTCTGGATTCGCCCGGGCAATTTCGATCCGGATCACGAACGCCTGCTCGCCGCCGGCGGCGAGATCGGCGTGCGCAACGCCCTCATGGTCAGTTCCGACCCGGACATGGACGCCACGAAGCGGCGCTTCGAGGAGCTGTGCAAGGTCGCCGACCGGTACGGCATCAACGCCTGCTTCGAATTTTTGCCCATCACCGACGTCAAGACGCTCCAGGCCGCGCTCGACATCCTGCGCTCCGTCGGCCATCCGCGGGGCAAGCTGCTGGTGGATGCGCTGCACCTGAAGCGTTCCGGCGGCGACCCCTCCATGCTGCGCGGCTTGCCCGCGGACCTGGTTACCTACGCCCAGATCTGCGACGCGCCGGCGGAACTGCCGGACATGGAATTCCAGACCATCCTGGACGAGGCGGTCGACGGGCGGCTGCTGCCGGGCGAGGGGGCCCTGCCGTTGCACGACATGCTGGCGGCGTTGCCGCAGGACCTCCCGCTGGCGCCCGAGCAGCGTTCGAAACCGCTGCGCGACCAGTATCCCGACGCAGCCGACCGGGCCAAGGCGATCCTCGACGCCACGCAGCGATTTCTCGAGGGCTAGGAGTCCTGATTCCGCCGCCCGCGAGCCGTCGGCGACCCAAAGGTAGAGTGGTACCTGGCCGCGAATTCGACTAGCATCTGCCGGTTTCCGCGGGCGGGCTCGTGCTGGCCGGCGGGTAGGGCTGCACCGGGGGCATTCGCATCTCCACCCGATTTCACGGGGACGCTGCGAAGAGGAGTGAGGTTCGATTTCCAGGAGCCTGACCGTTCTGGCGCTGGCGGGCAACGTCCGTCAGCTCGAGGCCGTGCTTGAGGCAGTCGGCCGGAACGCCAAGGTGGAGTCGGCCGCATCCGTCACGGACTTCGAGCGGTTGATCGCCAGCGCTCCAGACATCGCGATCGCCCCGGTCGAGGGCGGCGCCCTGGACGCGGCGGATGCCCTGCGGCGCCTTTCGGCGGAAGACGCCGACATCCCGCTGATCGTGCTCGCCGACCCGGGCGAGGAAGAGGCGGCCATTGCGCTTGTGGGGCAGGGGGCCGCCGACTACGTGATGACCGACCGGATGCGCCGGCTCGGCCCCAGCATCGAACGGACGCTGCGGGAGAGCCTATCGCGGCGTGGCTTGTCCCGCGCTACGGCGGCCTTGTGGGCGACGCTCGAGAACACGCCCAACGTCGCCGTCCAGTGGTATGACGAGGTGGGGCGCGTGATTTACTGGAATCCCGCCTCCGAGCGGGCGTTCGGCTGGCCGGTGAGCGAGGCGCTCGGCAGGACCCTGGACCAGCTCATCCTGAACCCCGCTTCCGCCGCGCGCTTCCTCCAGTCGCTTCGCACTGTCGAGCGCACCGGCGAGCCGGTGCCGCCGAGGGAATATGAGTTTCACCGCCGCGACGGGACCCCCGGCGTCTGCCTCTCGACGGTCTTCGGCATCCCGGCGCCATCGGGCGGGCGATGCTTCGTCTGCATGGACATCGACATCAGCGAACGCAAGCGCGCCGAGGCCGAATTGCGCGCCAGCGAGGCGCGCTTCGCCGCAGCCTTTCACGGCAGCCCCGGTGCGATCTCCATTACAAGGGCTTCGGACGGTCGGGTGTTCGACGTCAACGATGCGTGGCTTGCCATCATGTGGCGGTCGCGGGAAGAGGTGATCGGGCGGACGATGGTGGAGGCGGGCCTCGCGGACTGGAAGGGGCCGGAGGACCGGGCGGCCTTTATCGAGCCGTTTGTCCGGGGAGGGTGGCGCAAGCCGCAGCGCGTTTCCATGCCGCGGGACGGTGAACCGCCCTATGTCGGGTGGGCGTCGATGCGCCCCATCGACATCGGCGGCGAGCCCCACTACCTGGCCATCATGCACGACATCAGCGACCTGGAGCAGGCCCAGCAGGCACTGCAGGAAAGCGAATTGCGGTTCCGCCAGGTGACGGAAACCATCGACGAGGTCTTCTGGCTGAGCGACGCTCAAACCAACCGCCTCATCTATCTCAGCCCGGCGTTCGAACGGATTTGGGGGCGGCCGGCGGACGCGCTCGATCACGAGGGCGGTGGCTGGCTTGCCTGGCTTCACGCCGAGGACAGGGATCGTCTGGCCGCCGCCGCCGCCCGGCTTCGGGAGACCGGAGAATACGACCTGGAATATCGCGTCGTGCAGCCCGACGGCGAGGTGCGCTGGGTTCACGACCGGGCATTTCCGATCCGCGACAATGCAGGGGTCCTCCGGCGTGTGGCCGGCATCAGCGCCGACATCACGGAGCGGCGCAAGCTCGAAGACCAGCTGCGGCAGGCCCAGAAGATGGAGGCGGTGGGGCAGCTGGCGGGGGGCGTGGCCCATGACTTCAACAACCTGCTGGCGGTGATCCAGATGCAGGCGTCGATGCTGCTGGTCGATGAGACGCTGCCCCAGGTCGCGGCCGAGAACATCCAGGAAATTCTGACGGCAAGCGAACGGGCGGGAGATCTGATACGCCAGCTGCTGACCTTCAGCCGGCGTGGCATCGCCAGGATGCGCGAGGTCGATCTGCGGGACATCGTCGAAACCGTCGGCCGGATGCTGCGCCGGATCCTGGGCGCGCACATCGTCGTGGGTACCGAACTCGAGGCGGGCGTGCCGCTGGTGAACGCCGATCCCGGCATGATGGAGCAGGTGCTGATGAACCTTGCCGTAAATGCGCGCGATGCGATGCCGGAAGGCGGCCGGATCGACGTCAGCGTCAAGCCGGTCGACATCACGGGCGCCGCCAGCCATGTCTGCCTGTGTGTCCGCGATACGGGAGTCGGCATTCCGCCCAAGAACCTGGCCCGCATCTTCGAGCCGTTCTTCACCACCAAGGAGGTCGGCAAGGGATCGGGGCTCGGCCTGTCGACCGTATTCGGGATCGTCGAACAGCACGGCGGCTGGATCGAGGTCGACAGCGAACCGGGCAAGGGAAGCCTGTTCCGGGTGCTGCTGCCGAGCCTGTCGTCACGGCCCCCGGTGGCGGCGGGATCCGGCGGTAGATCGAAACCTCAAGGCGGCCGCGAGCACATTCTCGTGGTGGAGGACGATCCGCTGGTCCGCAACCTCGCGCGGCGCGCCCTGGAGAGCTACGGCTACCGCGTCGCCGTCGCCGAGAACGCCGC
Source organism: Alphaproteobacteria bacterium (assembly GCA_016124315.1). Classification (GTDB taxonomy): domain Bacteria; phylum Pseudomonadota; class Alphaproteobacteria; order SMXS01; family SMXS01; genus RI-34. The sequence continues at coordinate 44,588 of WGNW01000069.1, read as the reverse complement.
AGATGCGCTGGACGTGATGGCGAAAGGCGTAAAGGTGGATCTGCTGCTGACCGACCTGATGATGCCGGGAGGGATGACCGGTCGGGAACTCGCCGAGGCGCTGGTCGCACGGGTGCCCGGCATCAGGGTCGTGTTCACCAGCGGCTACGGCGCCGAGATCCTGGAGGGTGCGCAAGGCGCGGCGGGCTGGCACTTCCTGCAGAAGCCGTATCGGGCGGCGGCGCTGGCCGAGAAGGTGCGCGACGCACTGGACCGCTCGTGAAGGGCGGTCATCCTTCTATCCCTTTGCCTGTCCTAATATCGCATAATGTATATTATGTTAAATAATGGATCGTTCAGTGTAGCCAGTGGGATAGTTCAAACAGTTTCCCTAAAACCGGAACCAGGCGATGAGCGCCGCAAGCAGGCAGAGCAACGCCACGGGCGCGAAGGTCAGCGTGAAGCCGGCCGCCCTCAGCGACGGCCGGATCAGGTAGCCGCCGGCGAACAGCATCCGGCCGAGGACGAAGAGCGCCGCGGCGATGGGAACGGCCTTGAGCTCGGCTTGCGGCGCCACGACCGAGAACGCGCCGGCGCCGATGAGGAACAGCAAGGCCTGCTCGGCGGTGTTGGCGACGTAGCGCCGCCAGATCTCGGCCATGCGGTCGTCGGCGGTCAGCGGATCGCCGGCGCCGGCGAAGAACCGCTGATTGGCGACCATGAGGATGCCGGCCACGAGGCAGAGCGCCGGCAGCAGGCTCCATGTCAGGGCGAATGCCAGCCGTTGGGCGAGGTCGAACGGGCGTGGCGAGATGCCGAGATGACGCCAGAGCACCCAGCCGACCCCTGCCCCCAGCACCAGTCCAGCGCCGACGCCGGCGGCGACCTGGATTTGCGGGCGGTTCACGGGCGCTGTCCCATGATTCTACTCGAGCTCGATGACCATGCCGTCATAGGCCGGCTCGACGCCGTCGGGCAGCCGGCGCTTCAGCGCCTCGTAGTCCATGTCCCAGGTCATGTGGGTGAGCACCGCCCGCTTCGGCTTCACCCGGTCGATCCAGCTCAGCGTCAGGTCGAGGTGGGCATGGGTGGGATGCGGCTCGTAGCGCAGGGCGTCGACGATCCAGAGCTCGATGCCGTCGAGCGCCTCGAAGGCGGCCTCGTCAAGGCCGTTCAGGTCCGTGGAATAGGCAGCCTTGCCAAAGCGGTAGCCGATGGACTTGATGTCGCCGTGGGACTGTTCGAAGGGCCTCACCGGAATTTCGCCGACCCGGAACGGCCCCTCGATCAGCCGCTGTTCGCAGATCGCCGGATAGCCGTGCTTGGAGGCGAAGACGTAGTCGAAGCGCTGCATCAGGGTCGCCAGCGTCTTCTCGTCGCCATAGACCGGCACCCGGCCGCCCATGGTCCACGACAGCGCGCGCAGGTCGTCGATGCCGTGGGTGTGGTCGGCGTGGTCGTGGGTGTAGAGCACTGCGTCGAGCCGCTCGATGCGCGCGTCCAGGCACTGTTCGCGCAGGTCCGGCGAAGTGTCGACGAGCAGCCGGCTCATCCCCTGCTCCACCGCGATCGAGACCCGGCGGCGGCGGTTTTTCGGGTTGGTCGGGTCGCAGGCGCCCCAGTGGTTGCCGATCCGGGGCACGCCGCCCGAGGTGCCGCAGCCGAGGACCGTGATCTTCACGGCCGCGTCGCCTTGGCGAACAGGCGGAAGAAGTTGTCGGTGGTGGCGTCGGCCAGCGCCTCGGGCGAGAGGCCCTTCAGCCCGGCCACGGTGTTTGCCGTGTGGACCACGAAGGACGGCTCGTTGTCCTTGCCGCGCTTGGGCACGGGCGCGAGATAGGGCGAATCCGTCTCCACCAGCAGCCGGTCGAGGGGCACCTGCCGGATGGTGTCGCGCAGGTCTTCCGCCTTCTTGAAAGTGGCGATGCCGGAGATCGAGATGTAGAGGCCGAGATCCACGGCATGCAGCGCCAGTTGGCGGCTTGAGCTGAAGCAATGGATGAGGCCGGGATAGGCGCCCTGCTCCATCTCCTCGGCCAGGATCCGCGCGGTGTCGTCGTCGGCGTCGCGGGTGTGGACGATCAGCGGCAGGCCGGTTTCCCGGGCGGCCTTGATGTGCTCCCGGAAGACGTGCTGCTGGATGTCGCGCGGGCTATGCTCGTAGAAGTAGTCGAGCCCGGTCTCGCCGATGCCCACGACCTTGGGATGGGCGGCGCGCGCGACCAGCTGGCGCGCCACCGTGTCGGGCTCGGCTTCCGCCTCGTGCGGGTGCACGCCGACGGTGCAGTAGATGTTGTCGAACCGTTCGGCGATGGCGAGCACCCCGTCGAACCGACTGAGCGCCGTCGAGATGGTGAGCATCATGCCGACGCCGGCGTCGCCCGCGCGCGCCACCACGCCGTCGATGTCCGAGATCAACTGCGGGAAATCAAGATGGCAGTGGGAATCAACGAGCATGGCTAAGCGACTGGTTTCTCAGGAAGCCTGTTCCTCGACAATGCGCGGGAACAGCCCCTGCGGCTGGGCGATCGGGAAGCCAGGAATTAACCGGCCAGCTTCTCCTATCGAACTAAAGCTCCTGGAGTTTTGGTCAACCTTCAATATGTCGAGCAGTTTAGCCGCCGCATTTGGTATGACGGGTTGGGTCAGTATGGCGATATTGCGCAAGGCCTCTGCTGTCATATAAAGGACGGTCTCCATCCGCTTATGGTCCGTCTTTCTCAGTTTCCAGGGTTCCTGTGTGGCGATATAGACGTCCCCATCGCTTATCAGTTCCCAAATATGTCCCAAAGCCAGATGAATTTCTTGATCATCTATAGCTTCTCTAGCTTTATCTGCCACCTCGTCTATTCGGGCCAACAGGATGCGGTCTGCCTTAGACCAACCTGAGAAGGGTCCCGGATGTGGGACCTTTCCATCGCAGTTCTTGAAGATCATGCTGAGGGTGCGCTGGGCCAGGTTGCCGATGCCGTTGGCGAGATCGCCGTTGATGCGGTGGACGATGCCCTCGCGGGAAAAGCTGCCGTCCTTGCCGAACGGCACCTCGCGGGCGAGGAAGTAGCGCAGCTGGTCGAGGCCGAACTCGGCCACCAGCGCCTCCGGCGTGATGACGTTGCCCAGCGACTTGGACATCTTCACCCCTTCCAGGTTGAGGAAGCCGTGGGCGAAGACGCGCCTGGGCAGCGGCAGGTCGGCCGACATCAGGAACGCCGGCCAGTAGACCGTGTGGAAGCGGATGATGTCCTTGCCGATGACGTGCACGTCGGCCGGCCAGTAGCGCGCGAATTTCTCCGGATCGTCCGGAAAGCCGGCGCCGGTGATGTAGTTGGTCAGCGCGTCCAGCCAGACATAGACGATGTGCGCGTCGTCGCCCGGCACCGGGATGCCCCAGCTGAAGCTGGTACGCGACACCGACAGGTCCTTGAGGCCGCCGCGGACGAAGCTGACGATCTCGTTGCGGCGGGTGTCGGGCAGGATGAAGCCGGGATCGCGCTCGTACAGCTCCAGCAGCCGGTCCTGGTAGGCGGATAACCTGAAAAAGTAACTCGGTTCCTCAACCCATCGGACAGCCTTGCCTTCCTCCGTGCGGAACTGGCCGTCCTCGCCCTTCACCAGCTCGGACTCCGGGAAGAACGCCTCGTCGCTCACCGAATACCAGCCGGCGTACTTGTCCAGGTAGATGTCGCCCTTGGCGAGCATCCGCCGCCACATCTCCTCCACTGCCGCGTAGTGGCGCGGCTGGGTGGTGCGGACGAAGTCGTCGTTGGAGATGTCGAGCAGCGCGCACATGGCCTCGAACTTGCCGGCGTTCTCGTCGGCGAACTCGATGGGCTGCTTGCCGGCCCGCGCGGCCGACTGCTCCACCTTCTCGCCGTGCTCGTCGGTGCCGGTGAGGAACAGCACGTCGTACCCGTCCAGGCGCTTGAACCGGGCGATGATGTCGGTGGCGATCGCCTCGTACGCATGCCCCAGGTGGGGCGCGCCGTTCACATAGGAAATGGCGGTCGTGATGTAGAACGGACGCTTGGTCATGCCGTTATGGCCTGGATCCTCGAGAACACGGTGATGATCACCTGCTTCGGATCGAGGTTGACCGCCTCGGCCCGGGCGAACAGGTGGCCGGTGTTCTCCCATACCTCTATCCATTGATCAAGGCCGGCACGGGGCGCGAGACGGGCGAACAGCTCCCCTTCCCCGCCCACCGGCCCGGAGTCCCCGCCCTGGGTGGCGAGCCAGGTGATGAGGCGCCGCAGCAGGCCGTCCAGCAGGTCGCCCAACAGGCGGAAATCGTCCAGCTGCTGGCGTCCGGAGACGGTCTCGCCGAGGCCGTGCAGTGCCGCCGGATCGGGCCGCGGCATCCCCTCCAGCAGCGCGGCGGCCTTGCGGTAGAGTTCGGCGCCGCCGCCTTCGGCCAGCGCCATGGCGCGGCCCGGGCTGCCGTCGCACAGCGCCACGACTAGGTCCCGGTCCGCGTCCGGGATGACGACGCTCTCCTCCTCCAGCACCGCGGCGACGGCTTCGGGGGAGACGGGCTGCAGCTTCAGTGTCTGGCAGCGGGACCGGATGGTGGGCAGCAGGCGGCCCGGCGCGTGCGCCACCAGCAGCAGCAGGCTGCGCTTGGGCGGCTCCTCCAGCATCTTCAACAGGGCGTTGGCCGCCTGGCGGTTCATTTCGTCGGCGCTGTCGACGACGGCGATGCGCCATGGCGCGTCGGCGGTCATGCCGAAGAAGCCGTGCAGCGCCCGCACGTCGTCGACGACGATCTCCGCGCGCAGCCGCTTGGCCTTGTCGTCCCAGGCGCGCTCCACCACCGCGAGGCCGGGATGACCGCCCTGGGCCATCAGCCGCCAGGTGCGCGAGTCCTCGGGCACGTCCAGCGTCTCGGGCGGCGGCGGCGCGCCGAACAGGCCGTCGGCCTCGGCGGGCGTGCCCCGCTCCAGCAGGAAGCGGGCGAAGCGGTAGGCCAGCGTCGCCTTGCCGATGCCGCGCGGGCCGGTGACCAGCCAGCCATGGGGAATCCGTCCGCCGGCGTAGGCGGCCAGCAGCCGGCGTTCGGCGTCGTCGTGGCCGATCAGGCGGCGGGCGAGCCGCGGGTGACGCGCGGGGACGTCCTCCTTGCGCGCCGCCTCCGCCATCACGCCACCGTCAATCGTCGTCGGACCGCCGCCCAGACCGCTTCGTGGACGTCCTCGACCGGCTGGTCGGCATTGATCACCACGCAGCGCTCCGGCTCGCGCCGGGCGATGTCGCGGAAGGCGTCGCGCAGCTTTTCATGGAAGTCCTGCCCCATGCGCTCGTAGCGGGTCTCGCGGACGTCGCGGCGGATGGCCCGGTCGAGGCCGAGTTCGACGGGGATGTCGAGGATCAGCGTCAGGTGCGGCCTCAGCCGGCCCACCACCAGCTCGTAGAGCTTCTCGACCGGCCCGCGACCGAGGCCCTGGGCATAGCCCTGATAGGCCATGGTGGAATCGGCGAAACGGTCGCACAGCACCCAGGAGCCGTCCTCCAGCGCCGGCAGCACGGTTTCCGCCAGATGCTCGGCCCGTGCCGCGAAATGCAGCAGCGCCTCGGTCATCGGCATCCAGGCGCGGTCGCCCTGAACCAGAAGGGACCGGATTGGGCCGCCGGGCTCGCGGGTCTCGACGACGCCCTTGCCCTGGGTCCGCAGCCGCGCCCCCAGCAGGCCGAGCTGGGTGGACTTGCCGGCGCCCTCACCGCCTTCGAACGTGACGAAGATGCCGGCGCCGGCTGCGGCCATCTACTGCTCGCCCGAACTTCCCGACAGCAGGTAGTCGATCGCCGAGCCGACCTTGCCGAAGGTACCCACCTTGTCGATCTCCTCGCCCACCACCAGTGGCACCTCGATGTCCTGCATGCCCGGCAGCGTCAGCTTCAGGGTGCCGACCGGCGTGCCCTTGGGCGTACCGGCCTTGATCGGCGCGTCGTAGCTGATGGTGGCCTTGGCGCCCATGCGCGCCTCGCGGCTGAGCGTGACGGTCACGTCCTTGGCGACGGTGAGCGGCACCTTCGCCTTCACCCCGAGCCAGACCGGCGCCTGCTCGATCACCTGGCCGGCCTTCAACAGGGTGTACGTGTCGAAGTTGCGGAAGCCCCATTCCATCAGGCCGCGGGACTCGTCGGCGCGGGCCTGCTTGCTGGGCAGGCCGTTGATCACCAGGATCAGCCGCGTGTTACCCCGCTTGCCGGAGACGGTGACGCCATAGCCGCCCTCGTCGGTGTAGCCGGTCTTCAGCCCGTCGACGCCCTGGACCACGCCCAGCGCCGGATTGCGGTTCGCCTGCTTGATGGGCAGGCCGGTCTTCAGGTTCTCGCCGTAGGAGAATTCCCGCTGGGAGTAGTAGGGATAGTATTCGGGGAAATCCTGGATGATGTGGCGCGCCAGGGTCGACAGGTCGCGGGCCGTCGAATAGTGGCCCTCCTCGGCCAGGCCGTGGGGATTCATGAAGTGGGAGTTCTCCATTCCCAGCTTCTCGGCCATCTTGTTCATCATGTTGACGAAGTTCTGGACCGAGCCGCCCAGCCCTTCGGCCAGCGCCACGCAGGCGTCGTTGCCGGAGACGATGATGGTGCCCTTGATCAGGTCTTCCACCTTCACGCGGTCGCCCACCTTCAGGAACATGGTCGAGCCGCCCATGTGCCAGGCGCGTTCGCTCACGGTCAGTTCCTCGTCGAGGCTCAGGGCGCCGTGCTTGAGCGCGTCGAACAGGACGTAGTCGGTCATCATCTTGGTCATGGACGACGGCGCCATGTGCTCGTCGGGATTCTTCGCCATGAGGACGTCGCCGGTGGTGGCGTCGATCATGATCGCCTGCTTGGCCTGGATGTCGTAGGGCGGCGGCGGCTCGGCCGCGCGGGCGGCCAGCGGCGCGACCAGCAGGAGGAACAGGAAGAGCGGCACACTCCGAAGCTGCGGCATGAAAGGCTAGTCCGTGTCGTTGATGCAAAATGATTCTAGGCGTCGGAAGGGGCGACTGCAAGGCGCGTCCCACAATCCATTGTGGCTGGCGGGTTACTTATCCACAACAATCAGCGCATTGGCCTCGCCCAGCCCCATCACCTGGGCCAGCGTCAGGTCGGCGTCCTCCACCGAGGGGAGCGGACCGATTCGCACCCGGTAGAAATTCGTGCCGTTGACCATGGCCGAGTGGATGAAGGCGTGGCCGACGGGCGCCAGGCGGTCCTTGAGGCGCTGGGCGTTGTCCGGATTGGCGAAGGCGCCGGCCTGGACGTAGATGCCCTTGGGCTCCTCCTTCACCTGCCGGCGCGGCTCCTGGGCCACCTGCGCCACGGGCGGCGCACCTTCGTCCAGGCTGGCGGGGCCCGCATAGGCCACCCTCACCCGCGCCGTGCCGGCGTCGTGGAAGCCGAGCAGCTCTGCGGCCTTGGCGGACAGGTCGATGATCCGTCCGCGGGCGAACGGCCCCCGGTCGTTGACCCGCACCAGGATGGTCTTGCCGTTGTCCAGGTTGGTCACTCGCACCATGCACGGCATCGGCAGGGTGCGGTGGGCGGCACTCACCCGGTTCATGTCGAAATACTCGCCGTTGGCGGTGCGCTCGCCGTTGAACTGGTCGCCGTACCACGAGGCGATGCCGGTCTCCACGTAGTTGGGGTCCTCGCGCGGCACGTAGAGCACGCCGTTGATGGTGTAGGGGTTGCCCACCTTGTACACGCCGCCCCGGTTCTTGGTCACGGGCGGCGGGCCCCAGGGCGGCGGCGCGACCTCGGTCGGCGGCTTCGGCGGCGTCGTCCGCGTCGCCTGGTGCTGCGGCTGACCGGCGCAGGCGGCAAGCAGCCCGCAGGCGATGACCGTTGCCGCCCCCCTCGCCTTCATCCTACTGGTTCACCTCGTCCGCCAGCATCCCCACCGCGATCGCGTAGTAGTTGGCGCAATTGTAGCGCAAGATCGCCCGATAGTTCTCGAAGGCCAGAAAGGCGCGGCCGCTTTCGCCGTCCGGCTCCACCAGGGTTGCCCGGCGCGGGTCGCCGCCGAGGTCGCCGCCGTTCACGTCGCGCACGCCCATGGCCTGCCATTCGGAGAGCGGCAGCGCCCGCGAATGGGAGTGCATGGCGCGGCAGCCTCCCTCGTCGTAGTCGCCCACCTCGGCGAGGCGCGACTCGAACCCCTCGGGCAGCTTGACCTCCATGCCCCACGGCTCGTTGCCGTTCCAGTCGTAGCGCTTCAGATAGTTGGCGATGGAGGCGAAGACGTCGCCCAGATCGCTCCAGATGTCCCGGTGGCCGTCGCCGTCGAAGTCCTGGGCGTAGGCCAGGTAGGAGCTGGGCATGAACTGGGGCTGGCCCATGGCGCCCGCCCACGACGCCTTCATTTCCGGGGCCGAGATGTAGTCCTTGTTGAGGATCTCCAGGGCGGCGAACAGCTCCTTGCGGAAATAGCCGCCGCGTCGCGGATCGTAGGCCAGCGTCGCCAGCGCCTGGATCGCGTTCTCGTCGGGGAAGTACTTGCCGTAGTTGGTCTCCATGCCCCAGATCGCGACGATGTACTGGGGTTGTACGCCGTACTGCGCCGAGACCTGATCCAGCAGGTCGCGGTAGGTGCTCATCATCTCGCGGCCGCTGCTGACGCGCGCCGGGCTCACCCGCTTGGCCAGGTAGGTCTCCAGGGTTTCGACGAACTCCGCCTGGTTGCGGTCCGACTGCAGCACCCGCTCGAGCGGCTTCAGCCCGGTGAGGGTCTGCTCGATGATGTCGTTGCGGATGCCCTTCTCCGCCGCTTCCTTGCGCACGCCCGCCAGCCAGTCGTCCCAGCTCGGCTGGGCCTCGTCGGCGGCGGCGGCCGACACCAGCGCGACCGGCAACAGGATCAGCATCACGGCGAGGCGGACGATGGGACGCATGATCGGCGGCAATCCTTTCTCCAGGGCCAACGCCCCGATATAACTTGGCTTTCCGGTGCGCGGGGCGCCATGGCGGGCCGGGATCCCGGCGGGCCGGCTCCCCTAGTCTTACCGGTCTAGCGCGGCCCGCGCCAGTCCTCCCCCGGCAATGCGGCGAAATTGCGCCCGGCCGGCCGACACGCTAGAACTGCGGCATGGATGGGTGGCCGAGCGGTTTAAGGCACCGGTCTTGAAAACCGGCGTGCGCGTAAGCGTACCGTGGGTTCGAATCCCACCCCATCCGCCACTTCAGAACAGAGCTGCGAACGCCGGGCGTAGCCGGCCTTACGCCGGCCGCGGCGGTCAGCGTGTGAAGCAGGCTCCTTTTCGAGCCGATGATGCGGACCTCGCGGTCTGCGACCTCGACCCGCTGGGCAAGCGCGCGCAGGTGGTCGCGGCGGTAGCCGCCGCCGTCGATCCTGATCCGCTCGCGGGCGGTCCTGGCGAACCTCCGGACCATTTGTGGCGTGATTGTCTGCTGACCTGACGACTCCAGCGTTGCGGCGGCACGCGCGGCGTCGGCTTGCGCCTGGTCCCGGATCGCCTTGAGGCTCGCGACGCGCTCCTTCAGCGCCGGATCGTCGAGATCGGCGACGCCGGCCTCGATGGCATCATAGAGCCGCTTGAGCCGCAACTCGGTCTCGGTTGCGCGCTTGTTCAGCTCGGCAATGTGCTCGCGGCGGCGGTCGGCGCGCTCCTGCCGGCGGTCGAGGACGGACGCCAAGATTTCCTCGAGCCTTTCCGGCTGGAGCAACCGGTCGGCGATGTGCTCGGCAACGAGGTTGTCCAGTTTCTCCATCGGGATCGACCGGCCCTTGCAGCCCGCCTCGCCCTGCCGCGCCTTGATCGAGCAGGTGTAGTAGCGATACCGTCCTCCCTTCCCGGTCCTGAGCGTCATGGCGCCGCCGCAGTCGGCACAAAAGCAGATGCCGGTAAGAAGGGTCGGGCCGCTGACAACGCGCGCCGGCGTGACCTTTGGGTTGCGGGCGCGCAGATGCGCCTGCACTGCATCGAATGTCGCTCGATCGATCAGCGGCGGCACCTCTACGGTGACAATCTCGCTAATCGGCTTCAGCGTTTTGTTCTTGGCGCGCTTGTTGAGCTCGTGCCGGCCGATATAGGTCGGCCGCGTCAGGATGCGGTGAACCTGGCCGATGCCCCAGCGGCCGCCGTCACGGGTGAAGATGCGGCGCTGGTTGAGATAGGCTGCGATGTTCTTGACGCCCATCGGCCCGCTCGTGCCGTCGCCCTCCAGGGCGAGGCGGTAGATTAATCGAACCGTATCCGCGTGCAGCGGGTCGATCCCCAGCTTCTTCTTGATCTTCGCACCGCGTTGCTCGGCCGCGACGACGCGATAACCGATTGGCGGCAAGGAGCCGTTCCAGAACCCTTGCCGCGCATTCTCCTTCAATGCGCGCAAGACGTGCTTGGCGTTCTCCTTCGACTGATATTCGTCGAACAGCGCCATGATCTGCCGCATCATGACGTGCATCGGATCGTCGCCCATTTCCTGGGTGATGGAGACGAGCTTCACGCCGTTCTTGGCTAGCTTCCGAACGTAGAACTCCAGCTCGAAATGATCGCGGAAGAAGCGCGAGAAGCTGTGGACGATGACGATATCGAACGGCGTGGGCTTGCTGGTGCCCGCTTCGATCATGCGCTGGAACTCGGGCCGCCGGTCGTTGGTGGCGGACGCGCCGGGTTCGACATAGGTCTCGACGAGCTGGTAACCGCGCGCGGCGCAATAGGCTTCGCCTTGCCGCTTCTGGTCCGGGATCGAGACATCGTGCTCAGCCTGCCGCGCCGTGGAGACACGCAGATACAAGGCGGCGCGCAACGGCACGGTCATCGCAAATTTCCTCTCAGGTCATCGGTGCGGCCCGAACAGTTCATCGAAGAGATCGCCGAACCATGCCTCGAACACGTCGAGCTCGGCGTCGGTGATCGGTACAGGGTCGGGCCAATCGTCCGTGACCCTCCACGCTGATAGGTCGTGCTTCGCCGGCCGACCGATACGAGGCCAGGGCTCGATCGGAATGTAAAGGTCATCGGGTAAGATGCCCAGGTTGGCGCGCGGTCGAGACATCCCGACAGGATCGCGCCGCGAGCCTCCGAGATGAATGGCCGATCTTTATCCCGCAGCATCCTTCCTCCTCCCGGCCGTCTCGCGATGCAGATGGATGGCGGTTTCCACATTGATATGATTGGCGTTTTGGTCAAAACGTATGGCAAGCGTCTTCCGACGGAAGGCCGAAAAGCTCAATCATTCCAATCCACTGCGCGCGCCGGATGGCCTCGCTTTTCCCTTGCCGTCCCCGTCAATAGATCGTTGGGCACCGGGTCAGTGGGAAAGAGGACGCCTATTCGCGGCTACCGCGGAACCAGGGAGTTGCGACAATGAAGTTTTCCGCGTCGGCTGGCGAGGCGAACGGACCGACCAGCCTTCCGGCATGCCTGTTCCTGAATGTAGTCCCTTCGACCCATTCCTGCTCATCGAGATATGTTTCGCCGTTGCGGAACTCCAGCACATCTGCAGCTCGCTTTCCGTCTTCGCTATAGAGCTTGAACACACTTCGGTATTCTTGCCCTTGTATCGGGGACTTACTCATTTGCCGCCTCACATGAGGTGCTCGCCAAAGATCCGCAGCATACCTGGAAATCGTCATCCAAGCGTCAAGCGGTACTCGCGAACATGTTTGAGCGAGGCAGATCTTCGGCCACATGCCGCTCGCTCCAGATGGGCCTGGAACCGGCCGCACTAGGGGCCAGCCTTATAGGGCTATGGCGTAGACATAGTGCTCATCATCGTCGGTCGTGGCCCGCCACGCATAACATATTGTTCTGAAAGAATTTTTAATTGAAAATCTGAAGCTGCCGCTTGCATTCGGCGATCAGCCTCGGGCTGGCTATCGCGGCGCGCCACGGGACCCGCGACCGCGCGTTGCACCCGGTCCAAGACGAGCAATCGAGGGGAATACATCGACGATGTCGGATCTTGACAAGATACTGGACCGCCTGGACCGGCTGGAATCCAAGGACGCCATCCGTGGCCTGGTGACGGCCTACGCCATCGCCTGCGACGAACACGATCTGCCCAGGCTTTCCAGCCTGTTCACCGACGACGCGACGTTCAGCTCGTCCAGCGGCGCCGTATGGGTCAGCGGCCGTGACGCCATCGCCGCGATGTTCATCGAAACCTTGAAGACCAGAGGTCCGGCCTTCCACTGGACCCACGACGTTTCGGTGGAGATCGATCCGGACGATCCGGACAGCGCGACCGGCCTGGTCTACAGCCACGCGGAAACCACGCCCAACGGCGTGGTGAGCCTGGCGGCGATGAAGTACGTCGACGGCTATCGGCGCGCGGATGGCCGGTGGCGCTTCTCGAAGCGCACGGTCAACTTCCTGTACTATGTTCCGTTCGCCGAATATGGCGATGGCCTGAACAGCGAGAAGCGCCTGTTCAGCGGCGGCGAGCGGGTGCCGGCCGACTATCCGGAATCGCTGCCGCAATGGCAGGAATTCCACCGCAGGCATATCGGGCGCACATAGCATTGCGTATGGCCACCGAACCTGATGTGGTGTCGGACCACGCATAATTCCGGGGACGGCGCCATGATTGAGATCGAACACAAGCGAGAAACCGACCTTCCGGCCGACGCGGTCTGGGCGGAATTGCGCCATTTCGACCGCGTGCTGAACTGGATTCCCGGTGGCGCCGAAAGCACGATCCGGGTCCACGGCGACGGCGTCGGCGCGATCCGGGACATCCAGCTTTCGACCCAAGGCTATGTGCAGCATCGCCTGGTCGCGTTCGATGACGAAAGGCGGATGCTCTCCTATGAACTGACGGCGGGCAATCCCATCGGCATGCAGGATTATGTCGTTGTCGCCACCGTGACGCCCGTCGACGAAGGTCACTGCTCGATCCGCTGGGCGGGGAAGATGACGGCAGACGGCAGCCTCGACGAAGGCGAGATCGGCCGGGCGCTGGAAGTGGCCCTGGCCAACATGACCACCGGTTTGATTGCCCGGCTGAAGGGGCAACGGCCCGATTTCGTCACGCAGCCCAACGAGGACTGGCAACTGCAGAATCGCGCCGGAAAATAGTCTCGGCCGTCGCCACCGGCCATGCGAAACCCGCCCGCCCATCGGCGGCAGGCCGGATCGACGCCGGTCTCTCGCTTTCATGGAGTGTCTGCATTGAAAAGGCTTCTGGCTCTATCCCTGGCATTCTGCCTCGCTCCGGCTGCCGCGTTCGCCGCGACGGCGACGGATCCGATGACGGCGCCGCCGCCCGCCGGCTACTACGCCCTTCAAAAGGTCGTCTACCAGAACGACGGAGGCTATCCGGACGACCATACCTACTTCGAGCACTTGCTCCGGAGTATCGAGGCCCACATCGAGGCGACCGGCGGCCATGTCGAGATTCGCGTGGTGAACTTTGCCGCAGGCGTGAAGCTGTTCCGCATGGCGAAGACCGACACCGCCCTCGCCGACGGCATCGACCGGCTTCGTGCCAAAGGCGTGCGGTTTCTCATTTGCCGCAACACGCTGAAGGGCATGGGGCTGCGCCCGCAGGATCTCTACAAGGTCGAGGGGACGGATATCGTTCCGAGCGGCGTGGCCGAAATCGCGCGGCTGCAGGGCCTGGGCTACGTCTATCTTCACCCGTAACCGGCGCGCGATCGCCAGCCCTGTCCTGGTGATCCGCAAATTACGGCCAGGTGATGCGAACGAAAGAACGGGCAACCGCACCATGACCAACCTCCTCCTCGCCACCGACAGCTACAAGCACAGCCATTTCCTGCAATATCCGCCGGAAGCGCGCGTCATCAGCGCCTATATGGAGGCTCGGACCAACGACTTCTCGGACGAGGTGCTGTTCCTGGGGCTGCAGCCCCTTCTCATGGACAGGCTGGGCAAGCCCGTAACGAGGGGCGACGTGGACGAGGCCGAGGCGGTCTGCGCCGCCCACGGCGTGCCGTTCAACCGGGAGGGCTGGGAGGCGGTCGTTGACGATCACGGCGGCTTCCTGCCGCTCGAGATCAGCGCGCTGCCCGAAGGGACGGTCGTGCCCACCGGCGTTCCGCTGCTGCAGGTCGAGAACACCGACGAGCGGATGCCGTGGCTCGCCACCTTTATCGAAACCGCCCTGCTCCGCGCGGTCTGGTATCCGAGCACGGTCGGCACGCTGAGCTGGAAGTGCAAGGCGATCATCCGCGCCGGGCTGGAGAAGACCTCCGACGACGTGGCGGGGCAACTGCCCTTCAAGCTGCACGACTTCGGCGCCCGCGGCGTCTCCAGCGGCGAGAGCGCCGCCCTGGGCGGCCTCGCCCACCTGGTCAACTTCATGGGCACCGACACCATGGAGGCGCTGGTCGCGGCGCGCCGCTATTACGGGGCGGACATGGCCGGCTTCTCCATCCCGGCGGCAGAGCACAGCACCATGACCTGCTGGGGTCCGTCGCGCGAGGCGGCGGCCTACGAGAACATGCTCGACGCCTTCGACGGCGAGGGCCGGCTGGTGGCGGTCGTCTCGGACAGCTACGACCTCGACGCCGCCGTCGGCGGCATCTGGGGTGGCGCGCTCCGGGAGAAGGTCCTCTCCCGCAAGGGGACGCTCGTCGTGAGGCCCGACAGCGGCGATCCGGCCGAGACCCCGCTGCGCACGGTGCGGACGCTGTGGGAGGCGTTCGGCGGCACGACCAACGCCAAGGGCTTTCGCGTGCTCGACCCGCATGTGCGGGTGATCCAGGGCGACGGCATGACCATCGACAGCATCGGCCGATTGGTGGATCGGATGGTCGAGGCAGGTTTTTCCATCGACAACATCGCCTTCGGGATGGGTGGCGGGCTGTTGCAGCAGGTCAACCGCGACACGCTGAAATTCGCCATGAAGGCCAACGCCCTGCGCGACGGAGAGGGCATCTGGCGGGACGTGTCCAAGATGCCGGCCACCGATCCCGCCAAGGGCAGCAAGGCCGGGCGCCAGGCGGTGGTGCGCCGGGACGGCAGGCTTGCGGCCGCGCGGCTGGATGCCGTCGCCCCGGCGGACGACCTGCTGGTTCCCGTCTGGCGCAACGGCGAACTGCTGGTGCGGCACGATTTCGAGGAATTGCGGGCGCGTTCCGAACGGCGCGCGTGAAGCGGTCTTCAGGCGGCGGCGTCGGTCGGTTTCAGGATCTCCCGGATATTGCCCAGGGCATAGGCGCGCAGCCGCTGCACGTCGCGCTCGCCGGCGCTCGTCGCGGCCAGCAGGCGTTCGACGAGCTGGGTCTTCAGGCGGGCCCGCCTGATCTCGTCCAGATCCGGCCGCACCTGGTGGACGGCCTCCAGCATCTCTTCGTAAACGCCCCTCAGCATGGCTGCCGTCTCGCGATCAAATGCCTGAAATGGCATTGCAGTCTCCCCGGTAAAATGTCGCACCCAAAATGAGTATGGACCGTTCCCGTTACGGGCGCGCATACATTTGTCAATGAACGGCGACTTTTTCGTGGCGGCCGCGCGGCGTGCCTTGCTGTCCGCGCCGCGCGGTTGAGAAGCCGGCCGCGCTGGCATAAGGTGCGCCGCGCCGGAACCGGAGGCCGGCCGAGGGCGTTCGCGTCCCTCCCCCGCCGCGGCCTTGCGCGGCGACCCTCGGCGGCGATCTGTTCGCCCCGTTTCCTCCCGAATCCGGGGCGGATGTTCCGGCGCGCGCCGCGCTTTCCGCCCTCCCGTCGACCCAGGCGCCGCTGCGCGCCGCAGATCCATAAGGGGATTGCCCGTGAAGATCGTCAGGCTCGAAAACCTGGAAAACACCGACCGCGACGTAAAGAGCCCTGCCGGGTGGACCAGCTACCGGTTCCTGCTGAAGAGCGACGGCATGGGGTTCTCCATGCACGAGACAGTGTTCCCGCCGGGCCTCGAGGTGCAGATGTGGTACAAGCACCACCTGGAGGCCGTGTACTGCTACAAGGGCACCGGCACCCTCACCAACCTGGACACCGGCGAGAAGCACGACATCCGCCCCGGCACCCTCTACGCGCTCGATAACCATGACCGCCACGTGCTCAAGGCGGACAGCGAACTCAGGCTGGTCTGCACCTTCAATCCCCCTGTCACCGGCCGCGAGATCCACGACGAGGACGGAGCCTACGCGCTTCCCGACGACGAAGTCGGGGCCTGAGGCAAGCCTCGGCGTCATTCGCCCCGGAGCTGCGACGGCTGCGATGCTCTGATGAAACAATCGGCTTTTCGCCGCGTTGGCTCGTCAGATTGGTCGCAGTTTTCGGGGGAGGACGTGTTCCGTTTCGTTATCAATCCGCCCGTCTTTTTCGGGTCCGTCGGCATCATCGCGCTGTTCCTGGTGATCGGCGCCTTCCTGCCCGACCAGGCGCAGGTGTTGTTCGACGCCATGCAGGCGCAGATTCTCGGCGCCTTCGGATGGCTGTATCTGCTGGCGGTCGGCATCTTCGTGGGCGCGGCAGCCCTGTTCGCCATGGGCCGCTTCGGCGACCTCAAACTGGGGCCCGACGAGTCCGAGCCCGACTTCCACTACCTGTCCTGGGTCGCGATGCTGTTCGCGGCCGGCATGGGCATCGGCCTGATGTATTTCGCCGTGGGCGAGCCCCTCACCCACTTCGCCGCGCCGCCTGAGGCGGCCCCGTTCACCGTGGCCGCCCGGCGCGAGGCCATGGAAGTGACCTTCTTCCACTGGGGCATTCATGCCTGGGCGATCTACGCCATCGTCGGCCTGTCCCTGGGCTATTTCGGCTTCCGCTACAACCTGCCGCTCACCATTCGTTCGGGGCTCTATCCGCTGCTGAAGCACCGCATCCACGGTCCCATCGGCCACGCGGTCGACATCTTCGCGATCTGCGGCACCCTGTTCGGCATCGCCACCTCCCTGGGATTCGGCGTGCTGCAGATCAACGCCGGGCTCAAGCATCTGGTCGGCCTGCCGATCTCGCCGGCCGTCCAGTTGCCGTTGATCGCGGTGATCACCACCATCGCCACGATCTCGGTGGTCACCGGCGTGGACAAGGGCGTGCGCCGGCTCAGCGAGCTCAACCTGCTGGTCGCCATCGCGCTGATGCTGTTCGTGCTGTTCGTCGGGCCGACGGGCACGCTGATGCGCGACTTCGTGCAGAACATCGGCCTCTATCTCGACAACTTCATGAGTCGCACCTTCAACATCTACGCCTACCAGCCGCGCCCGTGGATCGACGCCTGGACGCTGTTCTATTGGGCATGGTGGATTTCCTGGTCGCCCTTCGTGGGCATGTTCATCGCGCGCATCTCGCGCGGCCGGACGGTGCGCGAGTTCCTGGTTGCGGTGCTGTTCATCCCGGCAGGCTTCACCTGCTTCTGGATGACGGTGTTCGGCAACACCGCCATGTTCGTGGACACCACGCTGGCCCACGGCACGCTGACGCAGGCGGTCTCCAACGACCTGTCCGTTGCGCTCTTCCAGTTCTTCCAGTATCTGCCGTTGCCCACGGTCACCTCGACGCTGGCGGTGATGCTGGTGGCGATCTTCTTCATCACCTCGTCGGACTCCGGCTCCCTGGTGGTCGACACCATCGCCGCCGGCGGCGAGACCAACACGGGCGCGCTGCAGCGGGTGTTCTGGTGCGCCCTGGAGGGGCTCGTCGCCGCCATATTGCTGCTGTCGGGCGGTCTCCAGGCGCTCCGCTCGGTGACCATCGCCAGCGCCCTGCCCTTCTCCCTGGTGATGCTGCTGCTGGTCTGGGCGCTGTTCAAGGGCATGCGAGCCGACGTCGCCCACCAGAAGGCGCGTGCGGCCACCGCACCGCCCCAGGCCCAGCCGGCCTCCGGCCTAACCTGGCAGCGCCGACTCGCCCTGGCGCTGCGGGCGCCGAGCAGCGGGGAGATCCGGTCGTTCATCGGCGATACGGCGGTCCCGGCGCTGGAGAGCGTGGCCGCCGAACTCAATCACCGCGGCCGCGAGGCGGCGGTGGCACGCGACGACGAGACCGGCTCGGCCTCCCTGACGGCGCCGGCCTCCGGAGTGCGCGATTTCGTCTACGGCGTCCAGCCCGCCGAACACAAGCTGCCGCCGTTCACCGCCTTCGAGGCCACCCGCATGGAGACCCGCCACGAGGCGCGCACCTATTTCAGCGACGGTAGCCGCGGCTACGACATCATGGGCATGGCCCGGGACCAGATCATCGCCGACGTGCTCGGCCAGTTCGAGCGCTACCTGGCGCTGGTGCACACGCCCGAGGCGTCGCTGGTGGCCGGCGCCCCCGAACACGTCTGAGGGCGCCGGCGTCCCGGTTCGATGCCTATTCCAGGTGGTCGGCGTAACCCACCAGGAACGCCGGATCGGCGAAGGTGGTGACCAGGCTGATGGACTGGAAGCGCCATCCGTCCGCCGTGCGCACGAACGTGTCCGAATAGATGTTGGAGAGCCAGATCGGTGCCGGGTCCTTCTTGGTGGTGAAGGCGAACAGGCCGGTGATCTTGCCCGATGCCCGGTCGCCGTCCAACTCGATCACCGGGTTGAGCATGTAGTGCATGGCGCATTCCCACTGGGTGGTCAGCGCCTTCATCATCTCCAGGATTTCGGCATGGCCGGTGGCCGCCCCCATGCCGACGTCGAAAGTCGCGTCCTCGGCGAAGAGCTTGACGAAGGCGTTCAGGTCGCCCGGTTTGCCGCCGATGATGTTGGCGCCGTAGGTGTATTTGTGCGTGAGGGTCTTGATCTCCTCCAGGTCCTGCAGCCTGCGCACCTGATCCCTGACTGCCGCGTCTTCGCTCATCCGTCCTCTCCCGTTGTCGTGACTGGAGCCGAAGACTAACCCCTCATTCGGAAACCGTCAAAGCGGCCAGACGACCAGCAGCATGGGAATCGAGACGGCGAGCACCACTGCCTCCAGCGGCAGCCCCATGCGCCAGTAGTCGGAGAAGCGGAAGCGGCCAGGACCCATGATCAGCGTGTTGTTCTTGTGGCCGAGCGGCGTCAGGAAGGCGCAGGAGCAGGCGATGGTCGTGCCCATCAGGAACGTGTCCGGGTTGACGCTCAGCCGCTGCGCCAGTTCGACGGCGACGGGGCCGGTGATGACGATGGTCGCGATGTTGTTGAGCACGTCGGACAGCGCCATGGTGGCGATCATCAGCGCCGCGAGCGCGACTACGGGCGGATACTCGTGGGTGAGCGCGCCGATTCCCCGGGCGATCAGGCTGGTGCCGCCCAGCGACTGGAAGGCGGCGCCGATCGGCAGCAGGCAGGCGAGCAGCACCACCACCGGCCACTCGATCTGCTGGTAGAACTCCCTGGCGGGGACCAGCCCGGCGGCCGCGTAGGCCACCACGGCGATGGCGATGGCGATGGCAAAGGGCAGCAGGCCGGTGCTGGCGGCGACGATGGCGGCGACGAAGAAGCCGACCGCGAGCGCCGCCTCCCGGGGCCGGAACCGCGATACGCTCGCCCGGTTGACCGCGATCAGCCCCAACTGGTCCAGCGTCGCCGCGGACATCGCCCCGGATCCGGTGAGCAGCAGCAGGTCGCCGGGATGGATGATTCGGGTGTGTACCTGCTCGCGGCTGAAGATGCCGGCGCGGGCGATGCCCAGCAAGGTGATGCGGTTTCGGCTGCGCAGATCGACCCCGGCGGCGGAACGCCCCGTCAGGCGCGAGTCGGAGCGGACGACCGCCTCGATGATCTCGGGATCGCGGGCGTGGCGCGCCTCATCCTTTTTCTCCTTTTGCGCCTTTTCCTGCTGCTCCTGTTCGGCGGGCGGCGCGTCCGCCCGCGACAACGGCTCCGGTGGAGCGGCCTGCGCCTCTTCCGCCGCGGCCGGGCGCGGGCTGAGACCGACCGCCTTCATGAAGGCGGCCAGCCGGTCGGTGGAGCCTTCCACCACCAGGATGTCGCCGGGCGCCAGCGCGGTGTAGCGGACGCCGCTGTCCAGGCGCCGCCCGTCCCGGATCAGCCCGATGACGAGGACATCGGCCTGCTCGGCCTCGCCGTCCAGTTCGGCGCCCATCTTGCCGACGACCGCGGACTCCTCCGGCACTTTCAGTTCGGCCTTGAACGAGGCCGGCTCGCCCTCGTCGGCCGACGGGTCCTCGCGGCGCGGCACCAGCCGCCAGCCGATCAGGGCGACGAAGGCGAGACCGGCGGCGGCGGCGCAGATGCCCACGGGCGTGAAGTCGAACATGTGGAACGGTTCGCCCAGCAGCTTCTTGCGCTCGCCCGAGGCGATGATGTTGGACGGCGTGCCGATCAGGGTCACCATGCCGCCCAGGATGGTGGCGAAGGCGAGCGGCATCAGCGTCAGGCCCGGCGGCCTTCCCGCCTTGCGCGACGCCTGGATGTCGAGCGGCATCAGCATGGCGAGGGCCGCCACGTTGTTGATGACGGCGGAAAGCGCCGCGCCCAGGCCGGACACCACCAGGATATGGGAGAAGATCGAGCGGTCGCCCCGCCCCACCTTCTCCGCCAGCAGGCCGAGGGCGCCCGAATTTTCGAACGCGCGGGAGGCGACCAGCACCAGGGCGACGATCAGCACGGCGTGGTTGGAGAAGCCGGAGAACGCCTGCTCCTCGGGCACCAGCCCGAGGACGACAGCCGCCAGCAGGCCGGCGGCGGCCACCAGGTCGTGCCGGAAGCGGCCCCACAGCAGCAGCGCCAGCACGACCGCGAACAAGCCGAACAGCAGCCCCTGATCCAACGTCACTCGGCGCTCTCCCTTGACGGTTCACGATGCGAGCGGCCCAGGGAAGCGGCCGCCGCGCCGGTGGTCAAGGTTTCTTCGTTTCCGGCGGCGGCGTGACGTCGGCGGGCTGGCGTGAAGACGGAGTTGTCGCCGTGGCGCTGGGCTTCTGTTCCTTGTAGTTCGATATCAGGCCACCGAAAATGCGGCAGCCCTTGATCTTCTCGGTGGGTCCGGACACCGGCACGCCGATCTTGTCGGCCAGTGCCTGCAGCGCCTTGGTGCCCTGGGCGCCCGAGCCGGCCTTGCACTGGTTGATCACCACCTTGCCGCCGACGCACATCAGTCCGCCCAGTGTCGCCAGGTTCTGGTCGAAGTTGGCGCCCATGGCCACATTGCCGACCTGGGCGTCGTTGGGTCCGAAGCTGATGTAGCCGCCACCCGTGTCGCCGTGGCCCCAGACGTCGACTTGTTCTATGCACCTGCCGCACCTTGCCGTCGGATCATAGTGCGGCGCGACCTTGCGCTGCAGCTTGGCGACGATATCCGCCAAATCCGTGAAGGTCTCGGTGGTTCCATAGAAAATCGGATTGTAGACCTCCTCGTCGACGAAATGGGCGCTGATCTTGCCCGTCGGATAGGGACAGGGCGGCGGGCCCTTGGCCGCAACGGTGCTGCCGGTGATTGGCGCGATGCCTTCGGACGCGTCGGACCGGTCGTTGATTTCCGCCAGCGTGCGCACGCAGTTGCCATTGGCGAACTCCAGCTCGATGGCCTTGGCGCCGTCGGCGATTTCCTGTTCCACCGCCTTGCGGACGGCATCCGCGTCCTTGGGATCGGCGACGGAGGGCTCCTTACCGTCCTTCGCCGGGTCCCACTCGGGGCCACTCTTGCCCTCGGCGAAATCCTTCACATCCGGTCCCTTGGGCCGGACGTTGACCTTGGGCGCCCCGCTGCCGTTCTGCAGTTCCTCGCGGCAGTAGATGTGCTCGGTCCACTGGGTGTCCGGGCCGAACAGGTCGCCGGGCGGCAGCGCGCCGGTGTCGCCGGGGCCGGTTGCCGTGCCGGGGCCGGTTCCCGGAGTCGACGTCCTGGGCGTCGGCGTTCCGGGCGGCTCGTCGATCTGCACCAGGTTGTCGCCGCGGAAGTTGTACTTGATGCCTTCGCCCCAGTCCTTGTAGCCGCCGATGACGTAGCCGCCGCCGTCGTCCGCAGGGATGGAGTAGCCGGTGGTCGGCCGGATCCCCGCATCGCGCAGGGCGTCGTCGATCGTCGTATTCACGGGCACGCGCGTGCTGACCATCGTCCCGTCGACGATCGGCGCCGGCATGTTGATCGCGGTGCCCGAGCCGGTGGAGGTGCCGTTCGGCGCCGCGTCGGGCCGCCATACCGTCTCCACCGATATGAACGGCACGCGCGGGAAGCCGCTCTGGCGGAAGGCGTCCTCGACCTGGTCCAGGTAGGTGTCGAGGGAGAAGCCCTGCCCCGCCGACGCGCCCGGCAGGCTGGCGTAGTCCGGAGCGACGTTGAGCGTGAGCCAGTCGCCGAAGCGCCCGAAGCGGTTGACGGCGAACTGTCCGTCGGCGACGGTCTGGCCGTTCGAGGCCAGGAACGTGGCGGAGATCACGGCCCCGGGCTGGAACGGCTTGTCCGCCTTGACGAACCAGTCGAAACCCTCCGGGCAGGTCTCGTCGGCGGTCTTGGTCTGCTCGCAGGTCTTGCGGTCGACCGCCTGCTGCGGCGGCGCGCCGGGCAACTGGATGGTGACGCTGGACACGCTGTCGGGCGGAACGGACGACGCCGGCGGAATGCCGTTGAACACCGCCTGCGCGCCGCCGGCCGACAACAGAACGGCCATGGCGAACAACGTTGCCGCTGCGCGGGAGCCCCTTGGTTTACTCATGCCTATCCCCCTCGGCGTATTGAGAACCGGGCCGCCGGAAATACCGGCACGGTAGTACTATACGTCAGGGAGACGCCAAGACCGTAGACTTTCTTGGCCGGCGAAACCGGCGGAGCAGGCAGAGCGTTCCCAGCACGTGGAGCAGACCACACCGAGGGAGAGAGCCATGGGAATCGTCTATATCCAGCCGCTGATCGCGCTGATCGCCGGCATCGTCATCCTGATCGCACCCAAGATCCTGAACTACGTCATCGCCATCTACCTGATCCTGGTGGGGCTGATCGGGCTGTTTCCCGGTCTCACGTCCTGACGTTCCGGCGTCGGTCAAGCCGCGCCAGCCGCCGACCGACGACCGCCTCCACCGCGCGCGCCAGCCGCGCGGCGGGAAAGCCGTGCGACAGCGGCGGCACGTGCAGGAACCCGGCATCCCGTGGCCACCCCCGTTGCCGACGGAAGTTCAGCAACGCCCAGTAAGTGCTTTCGCAGACGTACTTCCCCGCATTGCATGACAGCCTGAACGGTGCCGAGACGGAGCGCAGGGCGAGGGCCGCCTCGACGGTCGGCCATGTTCCCCGCAATTGAAACGGGCCGGAACGAGCCGGGAACGACCGGGGTCGCCGCGCCCGCGTCTCGATCCGCAGCCTTGTGCCCCTCGCGAGGCCGGTCAGCAGGCAGGCCCGCGGCCGGTGCGCCTCCAGCAGCCCGGCGAGTTCCTGTGCCGCCAGGCGGCGGTCCACCGGCAGCAGGGCGACGATGACACCTTCTCCCAGACGCGGCGCCGCCAGGCGGCAGGCTTCCCAGCTCGAATTGATCCGGTGAGCGCCGAAGGGCTCGAAGCCGGTGAGCAGGATGCGGCACGGTCGCGGCGCAGTCATGGCTTGACCATAGCCGGGCGGCGCCGGCTCGTCACGGATGCCGAAGGCCATAGGCACCCGGCGGCAGGCTGGCTATGCTGCCCGCATGTTGCAAGGGGAGACATCATGAAGGACCTGAAGGACAAGGCCGCCGTCGTGACCGGCGGCAACAGTGGCATCGGGCTGGGGATCGCCCGCGCCCTGGCGGCCGAAGGCGCGCGGATTCTGCTGACGGGCATGCATGCGGACAAGTCGGACCGCGCCGCCAAGGCTCTCCGGGACGAATTCGGCATCGACGCCATCGGGATCGCCAGCGACGCCACCAAGCGCGACCAGGTCGAGGCGCTGGCGGACCGCGCCTATGCCGAGTTCGGGCGCGTCGACCTGCTGGTGGCCAATGCCGGCGTTGGCTTCCGCGGCCAGGTTCACGCGGTGGGCGACAACGACTGGGACTGGCTGATGGGCGTCAACGTCCGCGGCCTCTTCCTCGCGTGCTCCGTCTTCCTCCCCCGATTCCTCGCCCAGGGCGGGCCGGCCCACATCGCCATCACCGGCTCGGAACAGAGCGTGGGCATGACGCCCTACGGCAGCATGCCCGTCTATGCCTCCTCGAAGCACGCGGTGCTCGGGCTGGCCGACGGCATCAGGGGCGACTACGCCGAGAAGGACATCAGCGTCACGCTGCTCTGCCCCGGCCCCGTCGCCACCGAAATCTGGGATATCGAGCGCGACCGGCCGGCCGAGTACGGCAAGCGGGCCCAGTCCAACGAGGAATCGAAAAAGATCATCCAGGAGCTGGGCATGGACCCGGCGATCGTCGGCCGCATGGCGGTGGAGGGCATCAAGGCGGGCGACTTCTACGTCTTCACCCACGCCTACATCCGCGACCTGGTGGACGGCCGCTACCGGGAAATGACGGCGGCGCTGAACAAGACCGACACCTGGCCGGAATCCCGCTAGGAGGCGTCGGCGCCCTCCAGCCAGGCGATGATCTGCGGATAGGCGGCCTTGTCCTGAACCACGAACAGGTGGCCGCCCTCGAACAGCCGCAGCTCGGCGTTCGGGATGCGCGACGCCATTGCCTCCTGCGCCTCGACCCGGGCGATGCCGTCGTAGCGGCCGCCGCAGACCAGCGTCGGCGCACGGATTTGCGTCAGCCGGTCCCACGCGTCGTGGCCGCGCCGGGCTTCCAGCTGACGACGCCGTCCCACCGCCCAGCCGGGCTCGTGGCTGTAGGTCCTTTCGGCGGCGACCGCCTGGTCGATAAAACCGGCCATCTGGTCTGCGTGGGCCACCTGCCAGGCCTCGGTGCGGCGCAGGTCGCCGAGGGCGATGGAACGGCGCGCCCTTTCCTCCGCGGAAAGACCCGCCAGCTCGTGCAGCGGATAGGACGATCCGCCGGCACCGCCCGGCGAGGTGACGCAGAGCACCAGCCGGTCGATGCGGTCCGGATGCCGGATTGCCAGCTCCTGCGCCACCATGCCGCCGAACGAGTATCCCAGCACGTGGCAGCGGTCCCACGCCACGGCGTCGAGCAGGCGCGCGGCGTCGTCGGCGTAGTCGGCCATGGTGTAGGGCACGTCCGGCTTGTCGCTGCGGCCGAGCCCCCGCTGGTCGTGGCAGAGCACGGTGAAGTGCCCGACCAGCGGCGAGGACATGGGTCCCAGCGGGTTCCTGAGATCGCCGCCCGTGCCGTTGACGAACAGCAGGCGCGGCCCCTCGCCCGCCTGCTCGTAGTAGAGCCTGATGTCGCCTGCCTGGACGAACGGCATGCCTGCCTCCCCTGCCAATCCCTTGCGCGTCAGCGTGCACCCGGCATGATGTCGGAGCAACCCGCCAGGGAGAACCGCCCATGACACGCGTGCCCGGCCTCGATCCCGCGCTGTTCGACGAGAACGCCGTCGATCCGGAAACCAGGGAGATCAATGCCCGCATCGACGCCGCGCTGGCGAAGGCGCCACCCATCGAGAAGGTGCCGCCCGCCGTGCTCCGCGAGGCGCGGGCGCGCGGCGACGCCGTGTTTCCGGCCCGGCCCCGGTCGCCCCGCGCCCAGGTCAGGGAAATCGACGGCCCGGCGGGCCCGGTCGGGCTGCGCATCGTCGCGCCGGCCAGCCCGCGCGGCGTCTATCTCCACATCCACGGCGGCGGCTGGGTGAACGGCGCCAACGACCAGAACGATCCCCTGCTGGAACGCCTTGCCGACCGGCACGGGCTGGCGGCGGTGAGCGTGAACTACCGTCTTGCGCCCGAGGACCCCTATCCGGCGGCGCCCGACGACTGCGAGGCGGCGGCGCTCTGGCTGGTGCGGCACGCCGGCGAGGCGTTCGGCGCCGACTGGCTGGCCATCGGCGGAGAATCGGCGGGGGCCCATCTGGCGGCCGTCACCCTGTTGCGGCTGCGCGACCGGCACGGCTTCACCGGCTTCCGTGCCGCCAACCTGGTCTACGGCGTCTACGACCTGGCGCTCACCCCGAGCGTGCGCAACTGGGGACCGCGCCGGCTGGTGCTCAATACCCACACCATCACGTGGTTCCGCGACGTCTTTGCGCCCGACCCCGGCAGCTGGAGCGATCCCGACCTCTCGCCGATCCACGGCGACCTGGGTGGGATGCCGCCGGCGCTGTTCACGGTCGGCACGCTCGATCCGCTGCTGGACGACACGCTGTTCATGCAGGCCCGCTGGGCTGCGGCGGGCAACCGGTCGGCGGTTGCCCTCTTCCCCGGCGGCGCCCACGGCTTCTCGTTGTTCGGCGGCCCGCTGGCGGAACGATTCGACCGAACCGTCGACGAGTTCCTTGCCGGCGAACTCTCCCAATCGTCCGGGTCGTAGAGGCGCCGGCCTGCCGCGCCGAGGCCGACGCGGCCAGTTCTACGCCGGCGCCGGCTCGGAGCCGACGGATGCCGGCGCGGGAAACGCATCCGTCACCTCGACCCGGTTCCGCCCGGCCGCCTTGGCGGCGTAGAGCGCCTTGTCGGCGCGGGCCAGCGCGGGGTGCAGATCGTCCTCGTCGAAGCGGATGATGGAGATGCCGATGCTGATGGTGATCGTCACCATACCCATCTCGCTCTCGACCCGCAGCGATTCCACCTCCGCCCGCAGCCTTTCCGCCATCTGCCGGGCGGCGTCGATCCGCAGGTCCGGCAGCACGAGGGCGAATTCCTCGCCGCCGACGCGGCCCAGGATGTCCGACTTCCGGACCCGGCGCCCCAGCGCCCCAGCCATGCTCTTGAGGACCTGGTCGCCGGCGGCGTGGCCGAAGGTGTCGTTGATCCGCTTGAAGCCGTCGGCGTCGATCACCAGGAGGGAGCTGGTGCGCCCCTGCCGGCGGGCATCGCGGACCTGGGCGAAGCCGCGCTCCATGAAGGTCCGCCTGTTCAGCAGTCCGGTCAGGGAATCGGTGGTCGCCAGGTGCAGCAGCTCGGCCGTGTACGCGACGATACGCCGCACCATGGGCTGAAAGATGATCGCCGCCTCCAGGGCAAGCGTGAGGAACACCAGGATGATCAGCGACTTCTGCATGCGGTGGAGCCGCTGCAGCTCGATGGTGCTGGCCCGGTCGTAGACCTCGACCAGATGTTCCAGGCCGGCGTTAAGCGTGCCTTCGGCATCCTGCTGCAGGGTCTGCACGGCGTCGGCGAAGCCGGGCGCGCCGGGCTCCGACGCCGCCACGCCGCGGGCGACTCGGATGTACTCCGCGACCCGCGCGTTCAGGTCTTCCGGCCCTTCATAGACCGATCGTATCGCCAGCACCGCGTCCTGGGGCAGTTCTCCGCTGTTGATCTCGCGCACCAGTTGGCGATGCGTCTGCTCGAACCTCTCGATGGTGCGGGTCAGGCTGTCGCGGGCCCCGGGGACGCCGCCGGCGTACTGCGATGCATGCCACGCGATCCGCTGCGCCAGCGCCTGCTGCTGGCTGCTCATGCGATTGAGGTAGGCGGAACCGGCATGCTCCTCCAGCACCCTGTTGAACGAGACATGCGAGGTGAGCGCCAGGATCGCCATGATCGTCAGGGCGATCACATATCTGAAGGTGAGGATGCGCGTCGAAATCTCGTTGACGACGGCATACTCGCCGCGACCGTGATGCTCCTCCATTGGTTTCCTTCCCGCCACCGATGCGGCCGCTGTCCGGCCGCGTCTTTCGCCTAGGAGGCACCTGTTAGGTGGGCGGCGCAAGTGTTCAGGCCTGTCTGGCCTGCCACTTTTGCGTTATCGGCGGCCGGCGGATGCCGTTCAGCGGTAGTATTCGAGATAGAACTTGGAGCCGGGCTTCGGCAGGATCCGGTGGGTCACCAGCGGTTCGATGACGCCAGGGGCGTCCGGGGTGAGAGTCGCCGTTTCGTCCCGCTCCGGGATCTCGTAAACGACCTCGCCTTTCTGGACCACGATCTTCGCCCAGACGCCGGACCGCACCCGGTGATCGTTCTTCATCATGCCGGGCGTCGTCCTGTCGGTGAAGATCTGCGTCTTCTGGTAGGCGCGCACCGTGTCCGGCATCTCGACCATGGCTCTTCCTTTTCTCTCTCATCTGTCCCGATTTCGCCCAAATCCTGCCCAAGTCCTCGGCCAGGATGCAACCATCGATTTCGGCGGTTGCCGCCCTGCCAACGGCAACGAGTTCGGTTTGTTTATGGTCATGTTCCGGCACGCCGGAATTCATCTTAATTCCTCCAGACTTGGGCGTCCGTTGTGGCGCCCTTCTTTTTTTGCGGCCTTTACGGACCGCCGGCCACCGCCCATAGTCGGCCCATGGCGCTGCGTCTGTTCGCCCTCCTCCTTCTCCTCATGCCGGCGCCGGCGCTCGCGGCCGCCCCCAGCCACGCCATCGCGATGCACGGGACGCCCAAATATGGTCCCGATTTCCGGCACTTCGCCTACGCCAATCCGGATGCTCCCAAGCGCGGTCGGCTGGTGCTGTCGCGGACCGGCACGTTCGACAGCCTCAACCCGTTCATCCTGCGCGGCAACCCGGCCGACGGGCGCTCCCTCGTGTTCGAGAGCCTGATGGCCCGCAGCCTGGACGAGCCGTTCACCCTGTACGGCCTGCTTGCCGAGTCGGTGGAGGTGCCGGACGACCGGTCGTGGGTGATCTTCCGACTCGACCCCAGGGCGCGCTTCCAGGACGGCACGCCGGTGACCGTGGACGACGTGATCTTCACCCTGAAGACCTTGCGCGACCACGGCCGGCCCAACCACCACGCCTATTATTCCCAGGTGACGGGCATCCAGCGGGTCGGCGAGCGGGGCGTCAAGTTCTCGTTCGGCGCCGGCGCCGACCGGGAACTGCCGCTGATCCTGGGACTGATGCCGGTGCTGCCGAAGCACTGGTTCAAGCACCGGAAATTCGACCGGGTCAGCCTGGAGCCGATCCCCGGGTCGGGGCCCTACCGGGTGGCGAAGGTCGAGCCCGGCCGCAGCATCGTCTACCGCCGGGACCCCGACTATTGGGGCCGCGACCTGCCGGTCAACCGGGGCCGCTACAATTTCGACGAGGTGCGCTACGAGTATTTCCGTGACGATGATCTGGCGCTCGAGGCCTTCAAGGCAGGCAGCATCGACTTCCGCGAGGAGCCCAGTCCGCGCAAATGGGCCGTCGCCTATGACGGCCAGGCGCTGCGCGACGGCAGGATCGTCAGGCGCGTGCTGCCGAACGCCCGGCCGGCGGGCATGAAGGCCTTCGTCTTCAACACCCGGCGGCCGCTGTTCGCCGATATCAGGGTGCGCCAGGCCCTGGTCGACGCGTTCGACTTCGAGTGGATGAACGCCAAGCTGTTCTACGGTGCCTACGAACGTACCCAGGGCTATTTCGACAACTCGGAACTGGCGGCGCCGCTGGCGCCGGGCGACGACGAGAAGGCGCTGGCCGCCGAACTGGGCGCGTCGGACCACCCTGCGCTTGGCCATCCGCTGCGGCCCATGCCGGTCTCCGATCCGGATGGCAACGGCAGGAAGAACCTCAGGAAGGCCAAGCGCATATTCGACGGCCTCGGATTCCGCACCCGCGACGGCCGGCTGGTCGATCCCAAGGGCAAGCCCGTGAGCTTCGAGATCCTGCTCGACGACCCGGCCGACCTGCGGGTTGCCCAGCAATATGCCCGGGACCTCTCGCGACTCGGCATCGACGCGCGGCCGCGGCTGGTGGATGAAGCCCAGTTCCAGGAGCGGCTCACCACCTACGATTTCGACATGACCGTCTACTTCTGGGGCGAATCCCTGTCGCCGGGCAACGAGCAGGCCTTCTACTGGGGATCGGCCGCCGCGGACCGGCCGGGAACGCGCAACTACATGGGGGTGCGCGATCCGCTGATCGACAGGCTGGTCGACCGGATCACCGCGGCGCACACACGGGCGGGGCTGGTGACGGCGACGCGGCTGCTCGACCGGGTGCTGCGTGCCGGCGTCTACGTGCTGCCGCTCTACCATCTCGTGGGCGACCGGGTCGCCTATTGGGACAGGATCGCCATGCCCGCCGTGACGCCGCTCATGGGCTACGATCCCGACACCTGGTGGGCGACTGGCAAGTGAATGGCGCGGCGATACATCTATGGTCCACCCGGAGTGCCCGACCATGAAACGACTTGGCATCCTGATCCTGCTGGCGGGCGGCCTGCTCGGCGGCTGCGCCTCCCAGCCCAGCGTGACCTCGGAGGTGACGCGCTTTCACCACATGCCGACCCAGGGCGGCGCGGTCGCCGTCGTCGCCGCCGATGCGCGGCGGTCGGGAACGCCGGAGTTCCGGCGTCTGGCGGGCGAGGTCGCCACACACCTGACCGCCGCCGGGTTCCCGCCCGCCTCGGGAGCGCCGCCGGAGTACGTCGCGGAACTGGACTATTTCATGCAGCCGGTATTGGGCGATTCCGACCGGGACGACGGTCCCCGCATGAGCATCGGCGTCGGCGGCGGGACCGGCGGCCGGGGCTCGTCGTTCGGCGTGGGCGTTGGCACCAGCTTCGACCTTGGCGGCGGTGACCATGGCGGCAATGCCCTGCGCACGGTGACGCTGGTCATCGAACGGCGCGACAGCGGCGAACGCATCTTCGAGGGCCGGGCGCGGAGCACCGGGCCCGCCGAGCACTTCGGCGACGTCCTGCCCTCCATGATCGACGCGCTGTTCGACGGTTTCCCGGGCGAGAGCGGCCGCACCGTCACGGTGGAAACCACGGTCGACCGGGACCGCCGCTGAGGCCTCAGACGGCGCCGGCCTGCTTCAAGGCGGCGATGTCGCTCTCGCTGAGGCCGAAGTCGGAGAGTACCTCGTCGTTGTGCTCGCCCGGCTGTGGCGACGGCCGTCGCACCTCCGGCCTGGTCCGCGAGAATCGCGGCGCCGGGCCCGGCTGGCGGAAGCCCCCCACCTCGACGAAGGTGCCCCGCTCGGCGTTGTGCGGATGGGCGTGGGCCTCGTTCATGGACAGCACCGGGGCGAAGCACACGTCGGTGTATTCCATGATCGCGCACCATTCGTCGCGGGTCTTGGTCTTGAACACCTTTGTCAGGACTTCCTTGTAACCCCGCCATTTGTCGCGGTTCATCTGGTCCTTGAACTCGTCAGGGTCGACGCCGGACTTCTCCAGCAGCAGCTTGTAGAACTGCGGTTCGATCGAGCCGATGGAGATGTACTTGCCGTCGGAGGTCTCGTAGACCTCGTAGAAATGCGCGCCGGTGTCGAGCAGGTTGACGCCGCGCCGGTCGCCGTCCCAGCGGCCCATCTGCTGCAGCCCGTACATCGGCGCCATCAGCAGCGCCGCGCCGTCGACCATGGCGCTGTCGATGACCTGTCCCTTGCCCGACTTATGCGCCTCGATCAGGGCGCAGACGATGCCGTAGGCCAGCATCATGCCGCCGCCGCCGAAGTCGCCGACCAGGTTCATGGGCGGCACGGGCTTGTCCCCTTCCCGGCCGATGCAGTGGAGCACGCCGGACAGGGCGATGTAGTTGATGTCGTGGCCCGCCACGGAGGCGTAGGGCCCGTCCTGGCCCCAGCCGGTCATCCGGCCGTAGACCATTTTCGGGTTGCGCTTGAACACCTCGTCCGGGCCGAGTCCGAGGCGCTCCATCACGCCGGGGCGGAAGCCCTCGGTGATGACGTCGGCGCCTTCGCAGAGCTTGAGCACGGTCTCGATCGCCTCGGGCTTCTTGAGGTCGAGCGCGAGCGACCGGCGGCCGCGGTTGAGCACGTCGTAGCGGGCGTTGCCGCCGGCGGTGGTGCCCGGCCGTCCCTCCTGGCTCTTGCGGTCGATGCGGACGACGTCGGCGCCCATGTCGGCCAGCATCATGGCGCAGAACGGGCCCGGTCCGATGCCGGCGATTTCGATGACCTTGATCCCCTGAAGCGGACCCATCCCCTGTCTCCCTTTCCCCTGAAGTTCCCGTTGTTTGGCGCTACCATAGAAAGCGCTTCCGCCGAAACCAACAGGAATCGCCATGCCGCAGGATGCCGGGAAGATCACCTTCGAAGGAGCCCAGGGACAGGCGCTCGATGCGCGGCTCGACCTGCCGGCGGGTCCGGTGCGCGCCTATGCGCTGTTCGCCCACTGCTTCACCTGCGGCAAGAACGTGCTGGCCGCCGGCCGGATTGCCCGGGCGCTCGCCGAACGGGGCGTCGGCGTCCTGCGCTTCGACTTCACCGGCCTCGGCTCGTCGGAGGGCGACTTCGGCAACACCAGCTTCTCCTCCAACATCGAGGATCTGCTGGCGGCCGCCCGGTTCCTGCGCGATACCGGCCGGGCGCCGGCGATCCTCGTCGGCCACAGCCTGGGCGGTGCGGCCGTGCTGCGCGCGGCCCTCGACGTGCCAGAGGCGCGCATGGTGGCGACCATCGGCGCGCCCGCCGACCCCGCCCATGTGGAGCGCCTGATCCAGGGCGGCGTCGACGAGATCAGACGGGCCGGCAAGGCCACGGTGAGCGTCGGCGGGCGGCCCTTCACGATCGGCGCCAGCTTCCTGGAGGACCTGCGGCGGCACCGGCCCCGCGACACTATCGGCTGGCTGCGCGCCGCGCTGATGGTGTTCCACGCGCCGCTCGACCAGGTCGTCGGCATCGACAACGCGCGGGAAATCTACGAGGCGGCCCGGCATCCCAAGAGCTTCCTGTCGCTGGACGGCGCGGACCACCTGCTCACCGACCAGGACGACGCCGTCTACGTGGCCGACGTGCTGGCGGCCTGGGTCTCCCGCTACATTGGCGAGCCGGCCGGGGAAGTTGCGCCGCCGCCGGAGGGCGTCGTCCGCGTCAGCCGCGCCGGGCGGGGAAAGTTCGAGCAGGAGGTGCTGGTGGGACGCCACCGGCTGATCGCCGACGAGCCCGTCGATGCCGGCGGCGACGACCGGGGTCCTGCGCCCTACGACCTGCTGTCGGCGGCGCTGGGCGCCTGCACGTCCATGACGCTGGGACTCTACGCCGACCAGAAGGGCTGGCCGCTGCGGCACGTCTCAGTGGATGTCAGCCACGACAAGATCCATGCGGAGGACTGCGCCGACTGCGAGACCCGCGAGGGCAAGGTGGACCGCTTCGTCCGCCGAATCACCATGGAAGGACCGCTGGACGAGGCGCAGCGCGCGCGGCTGATGGAGATCGCCGACCGCTGCCCGGTGCACCGCACCCTGCGCAGCGAGATCCGGATCGAGACGAGCGAGGGGTCGTGACGCCGGTTCAGTTCAGGACGGTTTCTCGACGTTCCAGTTCATGGCGGACCAGCAGGCCGGCGTAGCCGACCCTGTCGGCCTGGAACGCCATCAACTGGGCGCTCACGCCTTGCGAATGGCACCAGGATTCCGCGGCCCGCCGCCAGTCGGCATAATCGCAGAGCGAGAAGGAAGCGGCCACTTCGAACCGGGTGATCTCCGGCACCTGCCAGGCCTCGATGACGGCGCTGACGATGGCGCCCCACTCCGGCACCTCGTCGTCGAGGAACCGGTCGGCCCAGCCCGTTCGCCAGGCGTCGTGCCGGTCGCCGGCGGCGCTCAGGAAGAACAGCCGATCCGCCCATCCCAGCGGGACGGTGCTCATCCAGGCGTCCGTGGCGATGCGTTGGAAGCGCGGGGCAAGCCGCCCGATCAATGGTCCCGCCATGCCGAAATTCACCGTGTTCGTCCTAATCATGTCCACACGCGCCCAGCCGTTGACGCGGCGACCCCCTCTCATTTGACGAAAGTTTAACCGCGGGTGACGGCAGAGGGCTATCCGCTGCACAACCCAAAATGGGTATCGCTGGAAGGGAGGCGCGTCACCCCTTCTTTTCTTCCTCGACGACCCGGATGTGCAGCTCACGCAGGTGCCGGTTGGTGGCCGGGGCCGGCGCGCCCATCATCAGGTCCTCCGCCTGCTGGGTCATCGGGAAGACGATGACCTCGCGGATGTTGGGCTCGTCCGCCAGCAGCATGACGATGCGGTCGATGCCGGGGGCGATGCCGCCATGGGGTGGCGCGCCGTAGCGGAACGCGTTGAGCATGCCGCCGAACCGGCCTTCCACGTCGTCGCTGGTGTAGCCGGCCAACTCGAAGGCCTTGATCATGATGTCGGGACGATGGTTACGAATGGCGCCCGAGGACAACTCGACGCCGTTGCAGACGATGTCGTACTGGAAGCCCAGGATGTCGAGCGGCTCCATCGTCTCGAGAGCCTCGAGGCCGCCCTGGGGCATGGAGAACGGGTTGTGGGAGAAGTCGATCTTCTTCTCCTTGTCGTCCCATTCGTACATCGGGAAGTCGACGATCCAGCAGAAGCGGAAGGCGTTTTCCTCAATCAGTCCCAGGTCGGTGCCGACGCGGGTGCGGGCGAGACCCGCCAGCTCGGCCGCCTTGCCGGGCTTGTCGCAGGCGAAGAACACGCCGTCGCCGTCGCCCAGCCCGGTGAGCGCCTTGAGCTGGTCGATGCGTTCCTGGCCCAGATTGTTGGCGATGGGCCCCTTCCCGCCGCCATCGGCGAGGATGACGTAGCCCATGCCCGGCGCGCCCTGGCTGCGTGCCCATTCGTTCATCTTGTCGAAGAAGCTGCGCGGCCGGTCGCCGGTGGCGGGCGCCGGGATGGCGCGGACCACCGAGCCGCCCTCGACGGCGCGGGCGAACACGCCGAAGTTGGAGCCGCGGAACACCTCGGTGACGTCGACAATCTCCAGCGGGTTGCGCAGGTCCGGCTTGTCAGAGCCGTACTTCAGCATCGCTTCCCGGTAGGGAATGCGCGGGAACGGCGCCGCCGTGATGGTCCGGTCCGAGAACTCGTCGAACACGCCGTGCATCACCGGCTCGATGGCGGCGAACACGTCGTCCTGGGTGACGAACGACATCTCCAGGTCGAGCTGGTAGAACTCGCCCGGCGAGCGGTCGGCCCGCGCGTCCTCGTCGCGGAAGCACGGCGCGATCTGGAAATAGCGGTCGAAGCCGGCCACCATCAGCAGCTGCTTGAACTGCTGCGGCGCCTGCGGCAGCGCGTAGAACTTGCCGGGATGCAGCCGGCTCGGCACCAGGAAGTCGCGCGCGCCCTCGGGCGAGCTGGCGGTCAGGATCGGTGTCTGGAACTCCATGAAGCCCTGCTCGATCATCCGCCGCCGGATGCTGCTGATGATCTGGGAGCGCAGCACGATGTTGGCGTGCATGCGCTCGCGGCGCAGATCCAGATAGCGGTGCTTCAGGCGGATTTCCTCGGGATATTCCTGCTCGCCGAAGACCGGCATGGGCAGTTCCTGCGCCGCCGACTGCACCGTGACCGACTGGATGCGCACTTCCACATGGCCCGTCGGCAGGTCGGGGTTGACCGTATCCCCGGTGCGCGCCACCACCTTGCCGTCAATGGTGACCACGCTCTCGGCGCGCAGCCCGTCGACGGTCTCGAATCCCGCTTCGCCCGTCTCGATCACGCACTGGGTCAGCCCGTAATGGTCGCGCAGGTCGACGAACAGCAGATTGCCGTGATCGCGCTTCCGATGGACCCAGCCTGACAGCCGGACCGTTTGTCCGACGTGCTCTTCGCGCAGTTGGTTGCAGGTGTGCGTGCGGTACGCGTGCATCGAGTTCGAGTTCCCTTGGTGCGGTGTCGGGGGTGCGGGCGGGCGTAAAGCACACGCTTGGCGGGGCTTTGTCAAGCCGGACGGGAATGGTGACGGCGCGGCTGTTTGCTTGTATAGGAACGAACGATGAAAGTGATTGAGAAGACAGCCGATCTCGCCACCGTTTGCGCCTCGCTCAGGCAGGCCGAGTTCGTGACGGTGGATACCGAGTTCATGCGCAGCAACACCTACTGGCCGAAGCTGTGCCTGGTGCAGCTCGGCGGGCCGGACGGCGCATGGGCGGCCGATCCGCTGTCGCCCGATCTTTCCATGGAGCCGTTCGTCGAGCTGATGGCGGACAAGAGCGTCCTCAAGGTGCTGCACGCGGCGCGTCAGGACATGGAAATCTTCCTGCACGAATACGACGCGCTGCCGAGCCCGGTGTTCGATACCCAGGTGGCCGCCATGGTCGCGGGCTTCGGCGAGTCCGTGGGCTACGAGACCCTCGTCAACCACTTCACCCGGGCGCGGGTCGACAAGTCGTCGCGCTTCACCGACTGGTCGCGGCGGCCGCTGACCGGCAAGCAGGTGCAGTATGCCCTGGGCGACGTGATCCACCTGCGCGAGGTGTATGCCGGCCTCGCGAAGATCCTGGCGAAGAACGGCCGGGAGTCCTGGCTCAAGGAGGAGATGGACACCCTGACCGACCCGGCGACCTACCGGGTGCAGCCCGAGGACGCCTGGATGAAGCTCAAGCCGAAGAGCTCCAACCGTCGTTTCATGGCGTATGTGCGCGCGCTCGCCGAATGGCGCGAGCACCGGGCGCAGAAGATCGACGTGCCGCGCAACCGGGTGATCCGCGACGACGTGCTGCTGGAGATCGCGGCGCATCCGCCGGCCAGCCAGGACGACCTGCGCAGCGTCCGCGGGCTCGCGGAGAACCTTGCCCGCGGCGCCATCGGCGAAAGCCTGATCGCCGCCGTCGAATCGGCCCGGCAGCTGCCGGACAGCAAGCTGCCCAAGATCGAAAAGCGCAAGCAGCTGCCGCGCGGCATCGGTCCCACCGTCGACCTGATGCGGGTGCTGCTCAAGCTGCGCTGCGAGGAAGAGCACGTGGCGCAGAAGCTGGTGGCGAACGTCGCGGACCTCGAGGAACTGGCGGCCGACGACCGGGCCGACGTGCCGGCTTCCCATGGCTGGCGCCACGACCTGTTCGGCAGGGACGCGCTCGCCCTCAAGCACGGCAAGCTCGCCCTCTCCATCCGCGACGGCAACGTCGCGGTGACGGAAATCGGCTGAGGCCGCCTCGATCCAATCTGGCCGAAACGGCTTTAGGTCAGCCAGTTATGGGAAATTCCTTGCGCGTCACTTCGCGGACGGAGCGGGATCTTCCACCGTGATCGCCGGCTGGCGGGACATGGCATCGGCGAGAATCTGCAGCCGCCGCTCCACGGATTCGCCGGTCATGTATTCGCCGTGGGGCGCGATGGTCAGGGTGATCCGCTCGGCGTCGAGCCCGAGGTGCGAGAGGCCCAGCAGTTCTTGGGTGCCGCCCGAGATGCGCTGGGCGAGCCTCAGCGCCAGGCCGACCGCCCTCGCCCGCGCAATTTCCGGCGGACCCAGCAGGTCGCGGGCGCGCTCGGTGCCTGGCGCCTCGGCGCTGCCGCCGTTGAGCACGAACAGGGCCAGGCCGATGAACGCCCGGCCGGGATGGTCGGTGCCCAGCACCTGGGCCAGCATGATCTGGTCCATGGCCAGTTCGGCGCGGTAGCTGGGATGGCCCGACCAGGCGATGTCGCTGAGCAGGCAGACGGCGTAGCGGAGCCGCTTCTCGCGAATGTTCTCGCCCGCGAACAGCGGATCGATCCAGTGCATCAGGTCGTCGCCGTGCTCGGGAAAGCGGCTGCGGCGCGTCGCCATCTCCCGGCAGAACGCGAGCAGCGGGTCGGCGCGCTTGAGTTCCTCCGGCGCATGGTGGAACAGGATGCCCTCGCGCAGGCCGAGGCCGGAGATGACCACCCGGTCCGGCGAAAGCCGCTTGAGCAGCCGCGCCATCACCATGGCCGCGACCGGCAGCATAGGTATGCGCTTGCGCGGCACACCGGCCGCCAGGGCGTTGGCTTCCGTGGCATGGGTGGCGATGTCGCGCAGGAAGCGGCGGGCCTCGCCGCCGTCGATCTCGTAATTGTGCAGGATGCGCAGCGGGTAGTTGCGCACGGTCATGTGCAGGCGGGCGATCGCCCGCCAGGTGCCGCCGACGGCGTACAGGTTGCGGCCCTTGAACTCCTTGAGCCAGGAGAGTTCCGCCAGGGACGCCTCGACGGCCTTGCCGGCGGCGGTCATGTTGCCGCCGTGGGCGTCGAGCAGCCGCAGCGTGCCCAGCGGCAGCGATTCGCCGTCGCGCACCGTGCCGCGGTCGATGCCCACCAGCTCCAGGCTGCCGCCGCCCAGATCGCCGGCCACGCCGTCGGCGTCCGGAATCGCGGCGACGACGCCGAGCGCGGCGTAGTGCGCCTCTTCGACGCCGGAGATGATCCGCAGCGCC
Organism: Alphaproteobacteria bacterium; assembly: GCA_016124315.1. Lineage (GTDB taxonomy): Bacteria > Pseudomonadota > Alphaproteobacteria > SMXS01 > SMXS01 > RI-34. Next base: position 6,744 of record WGNW01000069.1, on the reverse strand, counting down.
CGGCCGCCGGTGATCTCCTCAACCTGGGCGGCGAAGCTGTCGCGGTTGGCCGCCTCGCGCACCGCCGCGGTGGCGACGATGTCCATGTGGGAGACCCGCATCTGGTCGGCGAGGGTGACGTAGCGGTGGATGGCGTTGAGCGCGAGTTCCATGCCCTCGGGATCGAGCCGGCCGGTCGTGGCCAGCGCCTTGCCCAGGCCGCAGAACGCCTTTTCGTTGAAGATCAGCTGCGGGATCCGGCCCTGGATGTCGAAGGCGACGAGCCGCACGGTGTTGGAGCCGACGTCGATGACCGCGATCCGGGCAGGCAGCTGCCAGACCATGTCCCGAGTCACACTTTGCATGGAAACGTTCATGTCGGACGGTCGGCTCCTAGCATGGCGGCGCCAACCTAACGGGCCGGGGCGATCAATGAAAGGTGCAAGTGCGGAACCGCCTCTCAGTCGTCCAGGACAAGCGTCGGCGCCGGCTTGTCCAGCAGCGCCGCGCCGCGCCCCGACAGGCTGGGGTTGGTCATGAAGTACCTGTGGGCGTTGAAGCCTTCCGGTCCGGCCTCCTCGCGCACATAGGTGCCGTCGGCGCGGAGCCACCAGGTCTGCTTCTCGTCGTTCAGGTTGGCGACCATCACCTGGTCCATCACCTGGGCATGGACCGTGGGATTCTCCAGCGGCACCAGGGCTTCCACCCGGCGGTAGAAGTTCCGCGGCATCCAGTCGGCGGAGGAGATGAATACCTTGGCTTCCTTGTGCGGCAGGCCGTAGCCGTTGCCGAAGCAGGCGATTCGGGAATGCTCGAGGAAGCGGCCGACGATGCTCTTGACCTTGATGTTCTCGGACAGGCCCTTGACGCCTGGGCGCAGGCAGCAGATGCCGCGGATCACCAGCACGATCTTCACGCCGGCCTGGCTGGCCTCGTAGAGCGCGTCGATGATGGTGGCGTCCACCAGCGAATTGAGCTTGACCCAGATCTCCGCCGGCCGCCCGGCGCGGGCGTGCTCCATCTCCTGCTCGATCAGGTCGAGCAGCCTCGCCTGCAGGGAAATGGGCGAGATGGAGATCTTTTCGAAGTCGCGCGGCTCGGCGTAGCCGGTGAGGAAATTGAACAGCCGGCTGGCGTCGCGGGCGATCACCGGGTCGACGGTGAAGAAGGACAGGTCGGTGTAGATGCGCGCCGTCACCGGATGGTAGTTGCCGGTGCCGAAATGGACGTAGGTGCGCAGCTCCTTGCCCTCGCGGCGCACCACCAGCGACACCTTGGCGTGGGTCTTGAGCTCGAGGAACCCATAGACCACCTGCACGCCCGCGCGTTCCAGGTCGCGCGCCCACTGGATGTTGGCGGCCTCGTCGAAGCGGGCCTTCAACTCGACCAGCGCGGTGACCGACTTGCCCGACTCCGCGGCGTCGATCAGCGCCTTGACGATCGGGGAGTGCTCGCTCGTGCGGTAGAGGGTCTGCTTGATGGCCACCACGTTGGGATCCGCCGCCGCCTGGCGCACGAACTGCACGACCACGTCGAAGCTCTCGTACGGGTGATGGACGACGATGTCCTTCTGGTGGATGGCGGCGAAGCAGTCGCCGCCGTGGTCCCTGATGCGCTCCGGAAAGCGCGGGTTGAACGGTTCGAACTTCAGGTCGGGCCGTTCGTCGACGATGACCTGCTTGGTGTCGCTCACGCCCAGGATGCCGTCCACCACGAACACGTCGTGATGGTCCACATGCAGCTCCTCGATGACGAAGTTGCGCAGGGATTCGGGCATGGTCGCGCTGACCTTGAGGCGGATCACCCGGCCGCGGCGGCGCTGCTTGAGCGCCGTCTCGAACAGCCGCACCAGGTCCTCCGCCTCCTCCTCGATCTCGATGTCGCTGTCGCGCACCACGCGGAACTCGCCGCGGCCCACCAGCGTGTAGCCCGGGAAGAGCTGGTCGAGGAACAGGGTGATGACGTTTTCCAGCAGGATGAAGCGGATGCTCGGACCCGGCAGCCGGATGAATCGGTCGCTCTGGCGGGGCAGCGGAATCAGGGCATTCATGGGCTGGCCGTCGCTGCTGCGGCGCAGCTGCATGGCCAGCACGAAGCCGAGATTGGGGATGAAGGGGAACGGGTGCGCCGGGTCCACCGCGAGCGGCGTGAGCACCGGGAAGATGTCCTCCAGGAAACGGTCCTCCAGCCAGCTCCGCTCGCCATCGGCCAGGTCGTCGGGACCGAGGACGTTGATGCCGGATTCCTCGAGCAGCTGCTGCAGATGCCGCCAGCAGATCTGCTGGTTCTGGATCAGGGTGTCGGCCATGGCGTTGATGGCGTCGATCTGCTGCGAGGCGGTCAGGCCGTCATCGCTGACCGTCTCGACGCCGGCGTTGATCTGCCCGCGGATGCCGGCGACGCGCACCATGTAGAACTCGTCCAGGTTGCTGGCCGAGATGGACAGGAAGCGGACCCGCTCCAGCAGCGGGTGTTCGGGATTCTCAGCCTCTTCCAGCACCCTCGTATTGAACGCCAGCCAGGACAGTTCGCGGTTGATGAACCGGGCCGGCGAGGCGATGTCGGTCCCCGGCTGTTCCGCCTCATGCTCGGCGGAGTCGCGGTAGCTTGCGGAGCTTTCGGTCACTTGCATCCCTCGCTGCGTTTTGCGGGCCACGCTAGTGGCCTCGGATGACAGCCACGTTACAGCCTGAACCGGGCGATCTCAGAGGCCCAGCACCTGCTTGGCGAAGCGCGGCGTGATCCGCCGTCTCTCCCGCAGGGCCGCCCGATCCAGCCGCTCGACGGCGTCGCCGATGGCGGCGAAGGAACGGTCCGTCCTGCTCAGGACATAATTGAGCAGCTCCGGGCTCACGGCAAGCTGGCGATCGGCGAACAGCTTGACCGTCACGGCCGCGAGCAGCGCATCGTCCGGCTGCGACAGGGCGACGGCCGGCGCCGCCATCAGCCGCGACCGGAGGTCGGGCAGCGCCAGACTCCAGTCCCGCGCTGGCGACCGGGCGGTCAGCAGCAGCGACGCGCCGTGTTCCCGCGCCCAGTTGAACAGGTGGAACAGCACGGCCTCGTCGGCGACACGGCCATTGATATCGAGGCAGAGGCTGCGGCCCTGCCCGGCCGCGTCGAGCAACGCTTTTTCGGCCTGGTCCTCGGCCCACAGGGCACCGGAGCGTTCCTGCCACACCCGCGAGAGATGGGTCTTGCCGCAGCCCTGCGGGCCGTACAGCACCGTCAGCGGATAGGGCCAGTCCGGCCAGAGGTCGATCCAGTCGACGGCCAGCCGGTTGCAGTCGGCCACCAGGAAATCCTCCCGTCCCATGGCGGGCCGCGTCGGCAGGTCGAGCGCGAGTTGCACCGGCATCAGAGCGCGGCGCTCCGGGGCCCGGCGCCGCTTCCGCGCAGCCAGCGGACGAGATAGTGCAGCCCGGAGACGACGGTGGCGGCGGCGGCGGTCCAGACCAGGGGCACGGGCACGCCGTCGACCGGCAGCAGGTGCGCGGCCGAGGCCACCGCGACGGCGGCCGTCAGCGCCTGCACCAGCGTGCTGGTCTTGCCGGTCCACGACGGCGCCACGGGGACCGGACGGCCGCCGAGGCGCGAAGACACGTAGACGGAGACGATCGTCAGATCGCGGGCAAACACCAGCGCAGTCAGCCACCAGGGCAGATGTCCCGTCGCCGACAGGCTGGCGTAGGTCGCCGCCATCAGGCATTTGTCGGCGAGCGGGTCGATCAGCCGGCCGAATGCCGTGACAGTCCCGAAGCGCCGGGCGACGAAGCCGTCGAGGGCGTCGCTCACGGCCGCCAGGGGAAACAGGATGGCGGCGGCGAGCCACTCGCCGCTCAGGATGCACCACGCCGTCACCGGCGCCGCCGCCAGCCTTGTCCAGGACAGGATGTTGGGCAGAATCTGCGCCACGCCCCGTCCAGATCCGTCCAGGTGCGTCATCATCTTACCGCCGCTCTCAGCGCCGTGGAGCGATCCGCCAGTCTCCGTCCTGCGAGGCGAGATCGAGCCCGTAGGGCTGGAGCAGGCCGGCCAGCTGTTCCGGCGGCGCCGACACGGTGATGTTGAACAGCGCCCGGTCGACATTGAGGCTCTCCACCATCGCCGACTTCACCACCGGCGCGCGCTTCAGCCGTTCCTCCACCGTGATCAGGTCGCGCAGCGACTGCATGTCCAGCACCGCCTTGATGGTGGATTGCGGGCCTTCCCGGAGCATCGCGACCTTTTTCCAGTCGTTGGTCAGCCCTGTGCCCACGTCCCGCGCCGCCCGGGCCAGCAAGGCCTCGGGCGTTTCGCCGGGCTGCTGGTCGAAGGTCAGGGTCTCGGTCCGGTTGCCAGCGACGCCGTAGATCCGCAGGTCGACGGTCAGCCGCAGCGACGACCCGCTCGTGTCCCACGACGCCACCGGCACGGCCAGCTCCGTCGTCCCGTAGCGCTGCGACATCTCATCGCGCCAGGCTCCCTGGTCGGCGGCGATGGCGGCGGCGTCGGGACCGCCCTCGGCGCGGTTGGGCAGTTCGAAGGTAATGAGGCTGCCCGACCAGTCCTGCTTGTCCCAGGCGTCCCACCACGGGTTGGAATCGTTCCACAGCTGGGTCGCGCCGTTGCGCTCGTAGACCGGCAGGACGAGCGTCGGTTCGTCGGGCGCCTGGGCGAACGGAATGTTGTAGCCGCGCAGCAGCGAGGCGATGCCGCGCGGGTTGAACGCGATGGTGATCTTGGCGATGTAACGGGTCGTCGAATAGCGCTCGTCGTTGAACTCGATGCTGTTCACCAGCGACGAAACCCGCATGGCGTCGAGCTGCGGCAGCCGGCTCCAGTCCTCTTTCAGGGTCATGCGCCGCATCAGCAGGCCGAGCGCCGTCGACTGGGCATCGCGGATCGCGATGTCGCGCGCCGCGGCCGCCGTGTCGGAGGTGACGTCGACGGGCACGTCGGTCACCGTGTAGGGCTCGGCGGCGGCCGCCGCGGCAGCCGGCCGGGAGACCGATCCCATGCCCAGAACGAGCGCGAGACCGACCAGAATGACAAGGCTTGGGCTCACGCCCCGGATCGGATGTTTCATGCCCGCACTATACCAAGCCCCGCGAACCTGCCTCCACTGAATATCGGAGTCGATTTTCGAGCCGCAAATCCGCTAAGTTCGCGCCGAATTCGTCCCTGCCAGGAGCACGCGGAGCCCGTGACCCGCAAGAACCATCCGTTGAGCTACAAGGACGCCGGCGTCGACATCGACGCGGGCAACGCGCTGGTCGACCGGATCAAGCCGCTGGCGGCGGCGACGCGCCGGCCCGGGTCGGACGCCGACCTGGGCGGCTTCGGCGCCTTCTTCGACCTGCGGGGCGCCGGGTACAAGGACCCGATCCTGGTGGCCTGCAACGACGGCGTCGGCACCAAGCTGAAGGTCGCCATCGACTCCGGACGGCACGACACGGTCGGCATCGACCTGGTGGCGATGAGCGTCAACGACCTGGTCGTCCAGGGCGCCGAGCCCCTCCTCTTCCTCGACTATTTCGCCGCCGGCCGCCTCGACGTGGACGAGGCCGCGGCGGTGATCGCCAGCATCGCCGAGGGCTGCCGCCAGGCGGGCTGCGCGCTGATCGGAGGCGAGACGGCCGAGATGCCGGGCATGTACGCGCCGGGCGACTACGACCTCGCGGGCTTCGCCGTGGGCGCCGTCGAACGGGGGGCCCAGCTCACGGGCGCCGCCGTCGAAGCCGGAGACGTGGTGCTAGGACTTTCATCCAGTGGGTTGCATTCGAATGGTTTTTCGCTCGTGCGCAAGGTCGTCGAGCGGACCGGACTCGGCTATGCCGACCCTGCGCCCTTCGCCGACGGGCAGAGCCTTGGAGAGGCGCTGCTCACGCCCACCCGCATCTATGTGCGCGCCTGTCTGGCGGCGCTGCGGGAAGGGGTCGTGCACGCCCTCGCCCACATCACCGGCGGCGGCCTGGTGGAGAACCTGCCGCGGGTGCTGCCGCCCGGCGTCGGCGCGCTGATCGAACCGGGCGCCTGGCCGCGTCCGGCGGTGTTCGACTGGCTGCAGCGCGAAGGCGGCGTGCCGGAGGACGACATGGTCCGCACGTTCAACTGCGGCATCGGCATGGCGGTCGTGGTGCCCGAGGCGTCGGCGACGCGGGCGACCGAGATCTTCGAGGCCAATGGCGAGACCGTCCACCGCATCGGCCGCATCGTCGCCCGCAAGGACGGCGAGCCTGCCGTCGCCTTCGGCTGAAGCCGTGCGCTTCGCCATCCTGATTTCCGGCCGCGGCAGCAACATGAACGCGCTGTTGGAGGCGTGCCGCGAGCCTGGCCATCCCGCCGAGCCGGTGGTGGTGATTTCCAACAGGGCCGATGCCGCCGGCCTGCAGACGGCCGCCTCCTTCGGCGTGCCCACCCGCGTGGTCAGCCACAGGGATTATCCCACCCGCCAGGCGTTCGACGAGGCGCTGCACCGGGCGATCACGGAGAGCGGCGCCGAGTTCATCTGCCTGGCCGGCTTCATGCGCATCCTGGAGTCGGCGTTCGTCGACCGGTGGCGCGACCGCATCCTCAACATCCACCCTTCCCTGCTGCCGGCCTATCGAGGCCTGCACACCCATCAGCGGGTGCTCGACGACGGCGTACGCTTTTCCGGCTGTACGGTGCACTTCGTCCGGCCGGAAATGGACAACGGGCCGATCGTCTTCCAGGCCTGCGTGCCGGTGGAGGCCGACGACAACGAGGACACGCTGGCGGCGCGGGTGCTGGAGTGGGAGCACC
>WGNW01000013.1 GCA_016124315.1 Alphaproteobacteria bacterium | reverse complement strand
GGCGATCCGGTGCTGTTCCAGCACCTGTTCTGGTTCTTCGGTCATCCCGAGGTGTACATCCTGATCCTGCCGGGCTTCGGCATCATCAGCCAGGTGGTCTCCACCTTCTCCAAGAAGCCGGTGTTCGGCTATCTGGGTATGGCCTACGCCATGGTGGCGATCGGCGTGATCGGCTTCGTCGTGTGGGCGCACCACATGTTCACGGTCGGCATGAACGTGGATACGCAGGCCTATTTCGTGGCCGCCACCCTGGTGATCGCGGTGCCGACGGGCATCAAGATCTTCTCGTGGATCGCCACCATGTGGGGCGGCTCCATCGAGTTCAAGACGCCCATGCTGTTCGCCATCGGCATGATCTTCCTGTTCACCATCGGCGGCGTGACCGGCGTCATCCTGGCCAACGCGGCCGTCGACCAGAGCCTGCAAGACACCTATTACGTGGTGGCCCACTTCCACTACACCATGTCCATGGGCGCGCTGTTCTCCATCTTCGCCGGCTTCTACTACTGGTTCGGCAAGATGTCGGGCAGGCAGTACAACGAGACGCTGGGCAAGATTCACTTCTGGATCACGTTCATCGGCGTGAACCTGATCTTCTTCCCGCAGCATTTCCTCGGCCTCGCCGGCATGCCGCGCCGCTATGCGGACTACCCGGACGTGTTCGAGGGCTGGAACCACGTGTCGTCCATCGGCGCCTACATCAGCTACGCCGGGGCGCTGCTGTTCCTGTTCATCATCGCGGAGGCGTTCGCGCGCAACCGCAAGGTGGCGGACAATCCGTGGGGCGAGGGCGCGACCACCCTGGAGTGGACGTTGAGTTCGCCGCCGCCGTTCCACCAGTTCAACGAACTGCCGCGGATCAGGTAGTCGGGAGAAGCCATCGTGTCCGACGCGATGTTCGCATCGGCCCGGTCATCAGACGCTCCGGAAGCCTTCGACGACACGCAGCCGCGTGTCGTCGATTATCTGGCGCTGCTGAAGCCGCGGGTCATGTCGCTGGTGGTGTTTACCGGCGTCGTCGGCCTGGTGGCGGCGCCGGGCAGCATCAATCCGGTGCTGGCGGTGCTCGCCATCCTGTGCATCGCGGTGGGTGCGGGCGCCTCCGGTGCGCTCAACATGTGGTACGACGCCGATATCGACGCCCGCATGAAGCGCACCCGCGGCCGGCCGATCCCGGCGGGCCGCCTGACCGACGGCGACGCGCTGGCGCTGGGCATCGGCCTGTCGGTCGGCTCGGTGGTGGTGCTCGGGCTGTTCATCAACGTCCTCTCGGCGGCGCTCCTCGCCTTCACCATCGCCTTCTACGTGGTGGTCTACACCATGTGGCTGAAGCGGCGGACGGCCCAGAACATCGTCATCGGCGGCGCTGCGGGTGCGTTGCCGCCGGTGATCGGCTGGGCGGTCGTGACCGGGTCGGTGACGTGGCAGCCGCTGCTGCTGTTCGCCATCATCTTCATGTGGACGCCGCCGCATTTCTGGGCACTCTCGCTGTTCGCCAAGAACGACGACGAGAAGGTGGGCGTGCCCATGCTGCCGGTGGTCGCCGGCCTGCGGGAGACCCGCAAACAGATCCTCATCTACAGCCTGCTGCTGGTGCCGCTGGCCGTTTCGCCCAGCGTCCTGGGCATGGCCGGCCTGCTCTACGGCGCGGTCTCGGTCATCCTTGGCGCCGTCTTCCTGGGTCTCGCCTGGCGGGTCTGGCGGGGTGACGACCTGGTTCAGCCGCGCCGGCTGTTCCTGTTCTCGATCCTCTATCTCTTCGCGCTCTATGCCGCGCTCCTCGTCGAGAAGGTGGTGGGTCTCAGCTGATGCCGCTGTCGGAGGAGCACAAGAAGCGACGGGCGCGCAACTGGGCCATCGCAGCGGTCCTGCTGGCATTGGTCGTGCTGTTCTACTTGGCGTCGATCGCCAAGATGGCGGGGGCGGGGGATGCGTGGTGACAGCGGCCGCAAGCGGCGCACCGTCATTACCCTGGCATGCATCGTGGTCGGCATGATCGGGCTGTCCTTCGCCGCCGTGCCGTTCTATCAGGCCTATTGCCGGATCACCGGCTATGGCGGGACGCCGAAGACGGCGTCGGCCATACCCGACAAGACCTATGATCGCATGGTGCGCATCCGGTTCAATTCCGACGTCGCCACGGACCTGCCATGGACCTTCAAGCCGGAGCAGCTCTCCGTCGACGTCAAGGTGGGCGAGAGCAAGCTGATCTTCTACCGGGCGGAGAATCGTTCCGACAAGCCGGTCACCGGCATGGCCGTGTTCAACGTCACGCCTGACAAGGTGGGCGAGTACTTCACCAAGGTGCAGTGCTTCTGCTTCTCCGAGCAGACGCTGCAGCCGGGTCAGGTGGTTGACATGCCGGTCAGCTTCTTTATTGATCCCGCCTTCATGCAGGACAGCAACATGAAGGATGTAACCTCCATCACGCTGTCGTATACCTTCTATAACCAGACACCGAAGGCCGCCGACAAGACCGCGGTCCTGGAATAAGCGAGCAGGGGACACACCATGGCCGACGCGCACGCGGAACCTAAGCACGACTACCACCTCGTCGATCCGAGCCCCTGGCCCATCATCGGCTCGGTCAGCGTTTTCCTCCTGGCGTTCGGCGCCGTGATGTCCTGGCACCACATCACCAACTGGGTCTGGCCCTTCGGCGCGGTCGGCGTGCTCTACACCATGTTCGTGTGGTGGCGCGACGTGATCAACGAGGCCCACGAGGGCCATCACAAGCCCGTCGTCGCCCTGCACCTGCGCTACGGCATGATCCTGTTCATCGCCTCCGAGGTGATGTTCTTCGTCGCCTGGTTCTGGGCCTACTTCAACGCCTCGCTCTATCCGACTCACTGGATCGGCGGCGTGTGGCCGCCGGAAGGCATCCAGACCTTCGATCCGTGGCATCTGCCCTTCGTCAACACGCTGATCCTGCTGCTGTCGGGCACCACCGTCACCTGGGCGCACCACGCGCTGCTCGAGAACGACCGCGCCGGCCTGAAGCAGGGCCTGTGGTGCACCATCCTGCTGGGCGCCCTGTTCTCCTGCGTCCAGGCGTTCGAGTACAGCCACGCCGCCTATGGCTTCACCGACGGCATCTATGCCTCGACGTTCTTCATGGCGACGGGCTTCCACGGCTTCCACGTCCTGGTCGGCACCATCTTCCTGACGGTTTGCCTGATCCGGGCCTATCTGGGGCACTTCCGTCCCGAACAGCACTTCGGTTTCGAGGCGGCCGCCTGGTACTGGCACTTCGTCGACGTGGTGTGGCTGTTCCTGTTCATCGTGATCTACATCGGCGGTCACGGCGCCGGCGGGGCGCACGGCTAGGCCCGCCGCGACACGCATCGAGCCTTTTCCGGTCGGTCCCGCCGTCGGCGGGGCCGAACCTTTTTGGGAAGACATGGCGACACTGTTCCTGCAAAAGCCGAAGCCGCTGCCCACCCTGTTCACGCTGGCGGCCGTCATCGTCTGCACGGGGCTGGGCATCTGGCAGCTCCAGCGGCGCGAGTGGAAGCACGACCTGATCCACCGGATCGACACCCGCGTCGCCCTGCCGGCGGTGCCGCTGCCCGGCCATATCGACCACCCCGACGACTGGGACTACCGGCACGTCACCGTCACCGGCACCTTCCGCAACGACCAGGAGAGCTATCTCCGCGCCCAGTCGCGGCACGGCAATTTCGGCTGGCAGGTGATCACGCCGCTGGTCCGGCCGGACGGCGAGACCGTGCTCGTCAACCGCGGCTGGGTGCCCGACGAGAAGCGCGACCCCGCCAGCCGGGCCGAGGGGGAACTCCAGGGTTCGGTGACGGTCACCGGCCTCGTCCGGCTGCCCTGGTACCAGAAGTGGCTGGCCAGCAAGTTCATCCCGCCCGCCGACGCCAAGCGCCACTTGTTCTTCGAGGGTGACCTGGAGGGAATGGCGAAGGACTACGGCCTCGACGTCATGCCAGTGTTCGTCGAGGCCGACGACACGCCGGTACCCGGCGGCTTCCCCATCGGCGGCCAGACCGCGCTCAAGATCAGCGATCCGCACCTCAACTATGCGATCCAGTGGTTCTCGTTCGCCCTGATCGCCGCCGTCATCTTCTTCCTCTACCATCGCCGGAAGGATTGAGAATGCGGTATGTCAGCACGCGCGGCGCCGCGCCGGCGCTGGGCTTCGAGGACGTGGTGCTGGCCGGCCTCGCGCGCGACGGCGGCCTCTACGTGCCCGAAAGCTGGCCGGCCGTCGACGCGGCGACGCTGGAGCGCTGGGCCGGCCTGTCCTACGCGGAGCTGGCGGTCGAGGTGATGGCGCCCTTCGTCGGCGACATGCCGCGCGACGACTTCGCCGCGATCGTCCACGCCGCCTACGGCGTACCCGACGTGTTCCACAGCGCCGCCGTCACTCCGCTGCGCCAGCTCGACGTCAACGAATGGCTGCTCGAGCTGTTTCACGGGCCGACGCTCGCCTTCAAGGATGTCGCATTGCAGCTGCTCGGGCGGCTGTTCGGGGACATCCTCGGCCGCCGCGACCAGCGCATCACCGTGGTCGGCGCCACGTCGGGTGATACCGGCTCGGCGGCCATCGAGGCCTGCCGCGACCGGGACAACGTCACCATCTTCATGCTGCACCCGGCCGGGCGCGTCTCCGAGGTGCAGCGCCGGCAGATGACGACGGTGCCGTCCGAGAACGTCGTCAACATCGCCGTCGAGGGCACGTTCGACGACTGCCAGGCGCTGGTGAAGGCGATGTTCAACGACCACGCCTTCCGCGACCGGCACCGGCTCGGCGCGGTCAACTCCATCAACTGGGCGCGGGTGCTGGCGCAGGTCGTCTACTACTTCCACGCCGCTCTCAGCCTGGGCGCCCACGACGGCCGGCGGATCGACTTCTCCGTGCCCACCGGCAATTTCGGCGACGTGTTCGCCGGCTACGTCGCCGCGCGCATGGGGCTGCCGGTCGGCAAGCTGGTGGTGGCCACCAACATCAACGACATCCTGTCGCGCGCCCTGCGCAGCGGCGACTACAGCCGGGGCACGGTGCAGCCGACCATGAGCCCGAGCATGGACATCCAGGTGTCCAGCAACTTCGAGCGCCTGCTGTTCGATCTCTACGGCCGCGACGGCGACCGGGTGCGCGCGCTGATGGACGATTTCGCGGCCGGCGGCACCCTCGCCATCGGCAACCGCCAGGTCGCGGACGCCTCGCGCCTGTTCGCCGCGGCCCGGGTGGACGAGGACGAGACGTCGGCGACCATCGCCGCCGTACTGCGCGCCAACGCCACGCTGATCGATCCGCACACCGCCGTCGGCGTCGCCGCCGGTCGGCGGCTGCGCACCGCCGAAAGCGTGCCGCTCGTCGCCCTCGCCACCGCCCATCCGGCCAAGTTCCCCGACGCGGTCGAGGCGGCCAGCGGCATCCGGCCGGCGCTGCCGCCGCACCTCGCCGACCTGATGGAGCGGCCCGAGCGCTACGAAATTCTGCCCAACGACTTGAAGTCGGTGCAGGACTACATAGCTGCACGCACTGCATGAGCATCAGGATCACCACACTCCCCAACGGGCTGCGGGTCGTCACCGAGCCCATGGACCAGTTCCGCACCACCTCCATCGGCGTCTGGGTGGGCGTCGGCGCGCGGGCCGAGTCGGCCGAGCAGAACGGCGTCTCGCACATGCTGGAGCACATGGCGTTCAAGGGCACGGCGACGCGCTCCGCCCTCGACATCGCCGAGGCCATCGAGGACGTGGGCGGCCATCTCAACGCCTATACCTCGCGCGAGCAGACCGCCTACTACGCCCGCGTGCTGGAGGAGGACGTGCCGCTTGCCGTCGAGCTGCTGGGCGACATCCTGCAGCGCTCCGCCTTCGAGCCCGACGAGCTGGAGCGCGAGCGCGGCGTGGTGATCCAGGAGATCGGCGAGGTCCAAGACACGCCCGACGACCTGGTATTCGACCTGCTGCAGGAAGCGGCCTATCCGGACCAGGCGGTGGGCCGGTCTATCCTCGGCACCGTGGAGACGGTCTCCGGCTTCTCCCGCGATTCCCTCTCCGGCTACATGGACCGGCACTACGGTGCCGGCGCGATGGTGGTGGCCGCCGCCGGCAAGGTCGACCATGACCGCCTCGTCGCGCTGGTCGCCGACCAGTTCGGCGGCCTCGAGGCCGGCGTGCCGGCCGAACTGGCTGAAGCGGAATACCGGGGTGGCGACCTGCGGCGCGACCGCAAGTTCGAGCAGGTCCACCTGACCTTCGGCTTTCCCGGCGTGTCCTTCGCCGACGACCGGTTCTTCGCCACCCAGGTGATGTCGACCATCCTGGGCGAGGGCATGTCGTCGCGGCTGTTCCAGGAAGTCCGTGAGAAGCGCGGCCTCGCCTATTCGGTCTATTCCTTCAACGCGGCGCTGGCCGATGGCGGCCTGTTCGGCATCTATGCCGGCACCAGCCCGGCCCAGGCGGACGAGCTGGCCACGGTGATCGCCGGCGAGCTGGGGCGGATGACGCTCGACGTGACGGAGCGGGAACTGGTGCGCGCCCGGGCGCAGCTCAAGGCCAGCACGCTGATGGCGCTGGAGAGCTCCTGGAGCCGCGCCGAGCAGATGGCGCGTCAGCTCATGATGTTCGGCAGGATCGTGCCGCTGGAGGAGATCGTCGCCCGCATAGAGGGCGTGACCCTGGAGGCGGTGGCGGAGGCGGCGCGCTCGGTAATGGCCGGCAGCCCGACGGTGGCGGCCGTGGGGCCGCTGCGCAAGCTGCCCGGCTACGAGCGGCTGGCGGAGCGCTTCGCGGCGTAGGCCGACGGGGCGAGGCCTGCGTCAGGCGTGGCCGGCGACCGGCGACAGCATGGAGACGTCGATCCCCAGCTTGGCCATGGCGAGCGGCCATTTGAGGGCCGCCTCGGTGCCGAACACCAGGTCCGTGTCCACTTCCGTGTGCAGCCAGGCGTTTTCCTGGATCTCGGCCTCGAGCTGGCCGGGCCCCCAGCCCGCGTAGCCCAGCGCCAGCAGGCTGTGGCGCGGGCCGTCGCCCCGGGCGAGGGCCTTCAGGATATCCACCGTCGCGCTCAGCGCCACCAGCTCGGAGATCACCAGGGTGGTTTCGTGCAGGTAGTCCGCGGAATGCAGCACGAAGCCGCGGTTGGGCTCGACCGGCCCGCCGGTGAAGATGCCCACCTGGGCGCACTCGCCCGGCGTGGGGATCTGCAGTTGCTGCATCAGCTCGGGAAAGTCGATGTGGTCCGCTGGCTGGTTGACGATGATGCCCATGGCGCCCTGCTCGGAGTGCTCGCACATGCAGATCACGGCACGCTCGAAACGGGGGTCGCCCATGTTCGGCATCGCCAGCAGCAGCTTGCCCCGCAGGGTGTCGGGCCGGGCGGTGGATCGGGCGGCGAAGGGGTGCTTGGGCATGGTGTTTAAGTGTGCTTCCTCGCGACGCGCTCAAGGGGCGCGACCGGAAAAATCCCGATCGCCTGCCGGTATTGTAACCCGCCGGACGGGGCCGGCGCCAATTGCAGGCGCACGATTCCGTCATACATTTCGCATGGACCGGCTGCTATGATCCGGCCGCTGCCGCCGACCGGCGGCGCCGAAATTCCGAGAAATCGCAGGAAAAGGGAGTTTCCCATGACGATCAAAGTTGGCGACAAGATTCCCGAGGGGACGCTGACCCGCATGACCGCAGACGGTCCGGCGCCCATCTCCACCGCCGAACTGTTCGACGGCAAGAAGGTGGTGCTGTTCGCCGTGCCCGGCGCCTTCACGCCCACCTGCTCGGCCAAGCACCTGCCCGGCTTCGTCCAGAACGCCGACGCCATCAAGGCCAAGGGCGCCGACACCATCGCCTGCATGGCGGTGAACGACGTGTTCGTGATGAACGCCTGGGGCAAGGACCAGAACGTCGGCGACAAGGTGATGATGCTGGCCGACGGCAGCGGCAACTTCACCAAGGCCCTCGGCCTCGAGCTCGACCTCAGCGGCCTGGGCCTCGGCCACCGCTCGCAGCGCTTCTCGCTGATCGCCGAGGACGGCGTGGTCACCCACCTCAACCTGGAGGAGGGCGGCGCCTTCCAGACCTCCAGCGCCGAAGTGGCCTTGGGCCAGCTCTGAGGTCATCCGGCTTCCGGGACGGAAGGGGCGCTCCGGCGCCCCTTTTTTCGTTCGCCGTCAGGGCCGCGTCTCTTCCAGCCCGCGGCGGGCCAGCTCATCGGCGCGCTCGTTCTCCGGGTGGCCGGCGTGGCCCTTCACCCAGTGCCAGGCGACGTCGTGGCGCTGGATCAGCGCGTCCAGCTCCCGCCACAGCTCGGCGTTCTTCACCGGCTTCTTGCCGGCGGTGCGCCAGCCGTTGCGCTTCCAGTTGTGGATCCACTTGGTGATGCCGTCGCGCACATACATGCTGTCGGTGTGCAGGTCGACGGTGCTGGGCCGGGTGAGCGCCTCCAGCGCCTTGATCGCGGCCATCAGCTCCATGCGGTTGTTGGTGGTGGCCGGCTCGCCGCCCCACAGTTCCTTCTCGGCCTCGCCGTAGCGCAGGATGGCGCCCCAGCCGCCGGGGCCGGGATTGCCGGAGCAGGCCCCGTCGCTGTAGATCTCGACACGCGCCATCAGCCGAGGCCGTACTCGCCCGGCGTCTTCACCCGCCGGTGGAACAGCAGCTTGGCGACGTATTCGGCCGGGTCCTTGGGCCGCACCAGCGCGCCTTCCACCTGGTTCACCCAGTCGTAGAGCCGGGTCAGCAGGAAGCGCAGCGCCGCGCCGCGCGCCAGGCACGGCATGGCGGCGATCTCCTCGCCGGTGAGCGGCCGGGTCGCCTGGTAGCCGGCCAGCAGGCGGCGCGCCTTGGTGGCGTTGAACGAGCGGTCGGGCTCGAAGCACCAGGCGTTCATGGCGATGGCCAGGTCGTAGGCCAGCAGGTCGTTGCAGGCGAAGTAGAAGTCGATCAGGCCGGTCAGCGCCTCGCCCATGAAGAACACGTTGTCGGGGAACAGGTCGGCGTGGATGACGCCGGCGGGCAGCGCCCTCGGCCAGTCCTGTTCCAGCCACGCCAGTTCGTCGTCGATCATCGTCATCAGGCCCGGCCGCACCTCCTCCGCCTGCTCGCGGCAGGCGTTGGCGAGGTGGCGCCAGCCGGCCGGGCCCAGCGCGTTGGGCCGGCTGAGCGCGAAGTCGGCGCCGGCGCCGTGCAGCTCGGCCATGCCGCGGCCGAGGGCGGCACAGTGGGCGGCCGACGGCCGGTCGACGGACAGGCCGCGCAGGAACGAGGTGAGGGCGGCGGGCCGCCCGCACAGCTCGCGCAGGGCCTCGCCGTCGTCGCCGGCGATGGGCGTCGGGCAGGCGATCCCCTTGGCCGCCAGGTGGCCCATCAGCCCCAGGAAGAACGGCAGGTCGCCCCGCTTCACCCGCTTCTCGTAGAGGGTGAGGATGTAGCTGCCCCGCTCGGTCTGCAGCAGGAAGTTGGAGTTCTCGACGCCTTCGGCGATGCCCTTGAAGGCGATGACGTCGCCAAGATCGTAGTGGGCCAGGAAGTCCGCCAGGGCATCCTCGTCGACGTGGGTGTAAACGGCCATGCTGCTTCGTCGGTCGGGTTGATGTCTCGGCGTCGCCGGCAGAGGGGCGGGCATGCTTGTCCTTGCCCATGGCGTTCTCTAATATGCCGCTGCGACGCGTCGTGTCTTGCAGACCAAGGGACATACCATCATGCCTGATCCGGTCATAGCCCAGAAAGAGCCCTATGCCGTCGAAGTGAAGGCGGGCCGGAGCTACTGGTGGTGCGCTTGCGGCCAGAGCAGCAAGCAGCCCTTCTGCGACGGCAGCCACAAGGACACGGGGTTCGCGCCCGTGGAGTACAAGGCGAGCAAGGACGGCACGGCCTGGTTCTGCGGCTGCAAGCGCACGGGCAAGAGCCCGATGTGCGACGGAACCCACGGCAGGATCTGAGAGACATTCGGCTCGGTCAGGAAAAAGGCGGATTGATGAATCGAACTATCGGCGCGCCGCGCATTGCCGCGGTCCTGCTTGCTGCATCGGCGTTGTCGGGCTGCAGCCTGTTCGGCGGCAAGGTCGACATGAGCATGTCCAAGGCCATGAAGCAGAAATGTCCGCCGGTCGGCATCGTCGCCTATACCGGCCAGGTCACCCGCTTCAACGGCTCCGGCGAGGAGGCCAGCGACATGACGGTGCGGGCCGAACTCGACAATCTGAAGGTGACCTGCACCAACAACGCGGACAACACCGCCGTCAGCGCCCACATCACCTTCGACCTGTCGGGCGAGCGCGGCCCCGCCTCCAACGACAGCGGCGTGACCCTGCAGTACTTCGTCGCGCTCACCGCCGACAGCAAATCGGTGCTCGAAAAGAAGCTCTACGATTCGACCGTCTCGTTCGGCGAGAACGGCGAGGGCGTGACCCACGAGGCGCTGGACGCGACGGTGCCGATCAAGGGCGACGAACTGCCCTACGAGGAGATCCTCATCGGCCTGCAGCTCGACCGCCACGAGCTGGGCTACAACATCGCCCGCGCCGCTTCGCGCTAGCCGAGCGGCGTCAGCCGCCGTCCTCCCAGACGATCTTGTAGAGGTCGAAGCGCCGGTCGCGCAAATTGCGCACGGTGCCCTGCGCCCGCGCCCACGACAGGTCGGTCATGTCCAGGTCGGCGATGGCGACGGTCTCCACGTTCTCCGTGGTCTCGGCGGCGATGCCGTCGCGGGCGAACGGGAAGTCGCACGGCGTGATGATGCAGGACTGGGCGTACTGGATGTCCATGTTGTCGACGTTGGGCAGGTTGCCCACGTTGCCCGACATCACCACGTAGCACTGGTTCTCGATCGCCCGCGCCTGGCAGCAGTAGCGGACCCGCAGGTAGCCCTGCCGGCTGTCGGTGCAGAACGGCACGAACAGCAGCTTGGCGCCTTCGTCCACCAGCCGCCGCGCCAGTTCGGGAAACTCGGAGTCGTAGCAGATCATCACCCCGATCGGGCCGCAGTCGGTCTGGATGGTGGACACCTGGTCGCCGCCCTTGATGTTCCACCAGTGCCGCTCGTTGGGCGTCGGGTGCATCTTCTCCTGGGCGTGGACCGAGCCGTCGCGCAGGAACACGTAGGCCACGTTCTGGATGTCGCCGTCCTCGGTGCGCGTCGGGTGCGAGCCGCCGATGATGTTGATGTTGTAGCTGATGGCGAGCTGGCGCAGCGCCTCGACGAAGCGCGGCGTGAAGTCGGTCAGCGTCTCCAGTGCCTCGGCCGGGCCCAGCTTGCGCTTCTCGAAGGCGAGCAGCTGCAGGGTGAACAGCTCGGGGAACACCACGAAGTCGCAGCGGTAGTCGGCGGTGACGTCGACGAAGTACTCCACGTTGGAGACGAACTCCTCGAAGCTGCCGATCTTGCGCTGCTGGAACTGCACCGTGGCGACGCGCACCGCTTCCTTCTGGCCGTGGGGCGGATGGTGCGGGCTGGCCTCCTCGGGGGCGTAGGGGTTGTACCAGACCATGTGGGTGGCGTAGCCGCCCGAGGCCTTGTCGGTGCGCAGGTAGTCCTTCAGCACGCCGATCGGCTCGAACCCCGAGCGGATGTGGAACGACACCACCGGGTCCTCGATGCGGCGGTTCTCCACCGCCTCGATGTAGTCCATGGGGTCGGGGTAGGCCCGCTTGCGGCGCGCCCAGCCGGGCATGCGGCCGCCGAACACGATGCCCTTCAGCTCCAGCGCCTCGCACAGCTGCTCGCGGGCGTCGTAGAGCCGCTGGCCGATGCGCAGCCGCCGCCGCTTGGGATCGACGCACACCTCCATGCCGTAGAGCCACTCGCCGTTCGGGTCGTGCCGCGAGGCGTAGCCGCCGCCGGTGATCTCGCTCCAGGTGTGCTGGCCCAGCGCCGTCGCCTCGTCGATCTGGAAGCTGGCCGCGTAGCCCACCACCTCGCCGTCGAACTCCACCAGGAACTGGCCGTCGGGGAAGTTGACGATCTGGCCCTGCACCATGCCGGGCGTGTAGGGCGCCATGTCCGGGTAGACCCGCTGCACCAGGTCGATGATCGCCGGCACGTCGTCCACGGTTGCGGTGCGGATGCGCAGCTTGGCGGCCTGGCCGCGCGGCGGGGCGGCCTTGCGCTTGCGCGGCGTGCGGGGCGGGGTCTTCTGGGGATCGGTCTTCTTCGCGGCGGGCTTGCTCGGCTGGCGGGCCATCGGTCCTCCTTGGGCTCGTTGCGCGGGTCAGCGCAGTATATGGGCCGCACGCGGGGCCGGGAAAGCGCGCAGGGGAGCGACCCTGCGCCCGTTGCATTTCTCGCCGGCGCCGCAGCACGTGACTCGTCGCCGCGCCTGCGCATAATGATGCGCCGCAACCCACCCACCGGAGATGTCATGCCCGAGAACCCCAAGGCCGTCGTCGACGACGTCATCGCCCTGCTCGCCCTGGAGCCGCTCGAGGTCAATCTGTTCCGCGGCATCAGCCCGGACGAGAGCTGGCAGCGGGTGTTCGGCGGCCAGGTGATCGGCCAGGCGCTCACCGCCGCCTACCGCACGGTCGAGGGCCGCTTCTGCCATTCGCTGCACGCCTACTTCATCCGGCCGGGCGATCCGAAGGTGCCGATCATCTACGAGGTCGACCGCTCCCGCGACGGCCACAGCTTCACCACCAGGCGGGTGGTGGCGATCCAGCACGGCAGGCAGATCTTCAACCTGGCCGCCTCGTTCCAGGTGCCCGAGGAGGGCTTCGAGCACCAGTTCCCCATGCCCGACGTGCCGCCGCCCGAGGACCTGCCGTCCGACGAGGAGCTGCGCCTCGCCGTGGTCGACCAGGTGCCGCCCAACGTGGCCAAGCACTTCGCCCGGCCGAGGCCCATCGAGATCCGCCACGTCAACCCGCAGGACTACATCCATCCCAAGCCGCTGCCGCCCTACCAGGAGCTCTGGTTCCGCGCCCGCGCCTCGGTGGGCGACGACCTGCCGCTCAACCAGTGCATGCTGGCCTATGCGTCGGACATGCACCTGCTCGACACCTGCATGCGCACCACCGGCATCGCCTGGGTCTCGGGCAAGATGCAGTCGGCCAGCCTCGACCACGCCATGTGGTTCCACCACCCGTTCACCATGGACGACTGGCTGCTCTACACCATGGACAGCCCCGCCACCTCCGCCGCCCGCGGCCTCAACCGAGGCAGCATCTACACGAGGGACGGCAAGCTGGTGGCCTCGGTCGCCCAGGAAGGCCTGATCCGCTACCGGGGCTGAGGTTCCTCCCCGCCGTCATTGCGAGCCCCCGAAGGGGGCGTGGCAATCCAGGGGCGACGGACTGACGCGGGGCCCTCGCGGCCGGGCTTCGCGACGGGCCTGCGGCCCTCCTCAGCCCGAACGGCTTTTCATTTCCAAAACAATCCGTTAGCCCTGAGGAGCGGCCCGGAGGGCCGCGTCGCGAAGGGCATGCCAGGACGAAGCGCCGCGGTTCGCGCTTGCCTTCCCGCGCCGGATCACTCGGCGGGAGTGAAAACGAGCCCGCAGCGTCCTTGCGAGTCCCGCAGGGGCGGGCAATCCACGGCCGCCGGGCGGGCCTGCGCACGCTGCTCCTGGGTTGCTTCGCCGGCTGCGCCTCCTCGCAAGGACTTCGAGGTCAGATCATTCGACGGCCGCTCGCATCGAGTGCCGCGCAGCGGCGTATCGAGATGCGCCGGCTCCCGGTTGGGATCGCGGGAATGGCGGGATGGTGCCGGTACTGTCACTTCGGGTCACGGCGTAATGCCGTAGTCGGCGAATTCGTCGTCGATGCCGGGCGCCCGTTCGCGGGCGGCGCGCAGGTCGGCCTGGCCTTCCTCCGCTAGTCCCTTGCGCAGCTTGGCGATGCCGCGGCCGTAGAGCGAGCTGGGCAGGGCTGCTCGCGCGATCACGGAATCGTAGGTCTCGATGGCCTCGTCCAGGCGACCGAGCTTGAGCTCGGCGAAGGCCAGGCTGTCCTGCGTCGCGATCTTGTCCGGCTGGATGGCGACGGACGCCTGGCAGTCGGCGAGCGCCTGGTCGAGCTCGAAATCCGCTGTAGCCGCCTCCCAGCACAGGTTGTTTAGAGCGACGGCGTTTTGAGCGAGCTCCTTGCGCAGGTCGGCGAACATCTCGCGGGCCTTGGCGGGGTCGATATGGATCATGACGGCGGCCAGCCCGATCCGCCCTATTGGGTCGCCGGGGACCATCTGGAGGAGGCGCTGCAGCGTCGATTCCGCCGCCTGATAGTTGTGCTCTTGCCGCTGGATCGCGGCCAGCAAGGCCAACGCCTTGATCGACTTCGGATTGAGCTTGAGGGCGGCGTCGATGTCGGCCAGCCGGGCGGCGTGGTCGGATTCGGGGGTGCACAGCGCCCTGGTCAAGTAGGTTCCTTCAAAGGGACCGATGTCGATGGAGCGGCCGAGAGCGCGCTTTGCGTCCTCCTTGCGCCCGATGCCGCAGAAGATCGCGCCTGCCGCCGCGTTGGCGTATGCGTCTTCCGGAAAGGATTTCATGAGCTTGTCGGCTTCTGCGGCGGCTCTGTCCCGGTCGCCCTGGATGAGGAAGATGTTTGAGCGCAGCACGTAGAGTTCGAATTCGTGTGGCGAGGCGGCCAGCGCCTGGGCGCTGTCGGCGAGCGCGTGATCGGCGTCGCGAGCGCTCCAGTAGGCCTTCGCGCGGATCGAGAGCAGGGCCGGATCGCCTGGCTTGTCGGTCAAGGCCTTGGTCAGATCGGCGATGGCCGAGGCACTGTCGCCCTTGCCCAGGCTCTGCATGGCCGTGATGTAGACGACGGCGGTGCTCTTCGGATCGATCCCCACGGCCTTGCGGGCGTCTTGCAGGGCCAGGTCTTCATCGCCCATGCCGAACCGGATACGGGACCGGAGCTCCAGATAGGCTGCGTTGTCCGGATCCAGCTCAATGGCCTTGTCGATTTCCGCAAGGGCCCCAGGCATGTCCATTCGCAGGCCGAGAACCTGTGCCTTGCTGGCATGGCCCGCAGCAGAGGCCGGCGCGTGCTCGATGACCAGGTCGCCCTCCGACTTCGTCGGCGCCACATCGGCCGGCGCGGTCACGGTGACCGGCCAGTCCCAAAGGCCGCGGATAGCCCGCTGCGCCGCGGTTGCTTGCGAGGCGGGGAATTCCGATGCCAGCGTGCGCACGCTCGCTTCCATGGTCACCACGCCGTCCTTCATCGAGGTGCGCCTCTTGAAGCGGGTGCCGGCGATGGTCTCATCCAGATCGTCGCCGTCGATCGTGAACCCGACGCCGTGGTCCGGCAGGATCAGCGTTTGCGACTCCGAGACGTAGTAAGGGTATTCCAGCTTGTAGGGTACGTCGTGATACGGGCCGGGCTCCCGTTCGAAGTTCGCCTTCCAGCCGAGGCGCGAGTTCTTAATCTCGTACTGCTTCGGCGCGCCCTCGTCGCCGTCCCATTCCACATTTGACGTTCCGTCGGCGGTGATGACCATCTCGCCCGTCGCACCGTCCCAGCGCGAGGCCACCTTGTCGGTCGTGACCATGTCGTAGGTGGTCTTGATACGCTCCCGCAGGACCCGTTCCCGGTCGGTCTGGGCCAGGCTCTCCAGGTTCAGCTTGGCCTGGATGGCCGCGTCGCCCGACACCCGCAGCTCCACGTGGACGGTCGCGGGCAGCCTGATGCCGCGAGAGACGTCCAGCGTGACGGACGTCGCCAGTAGTGGCTGCTCCGGCTGCCGGGGCGCCAGCGCCTCCAGCGTCGCGTCCTTAGGCGCCACCGGGAGCGCCCAGTGGAAGGGCGGCACGCCGAACCGATCCAGACCGGTGTCGCCGGTGCGGGTGGCGTCCAGCCAGTAGACCTGGCCGCCGATGACCGCGCGCACCATCACGTGATTGAACAGACCCAGATTGGGAAGCCGCTTGTCCAGCCCGTCGCCTGCCGCGATGCTGATCAGTGCCGGCTGGGCCTCGATGCCCAGCCCGTCCAGCAGCGCCAGCAGCAGCGAGGTCTTCGCCTTGCAGTCGCCGAAGCGACGCGTCCAGGTGACGTCAGCGTCGGTCGGGACGAGAGCGCCCTCGTCCATGCCCAGATAGACGTAGCGTATCTGGTCCTCCACCAGCTTCAGGGCCGCGGCGGCCTGTTCCTTGGGATTGCTCGTGGTGTTCCGGATGCGCTCGATCTCCGCATTGAGCGGTGAGTCGGGCTTCAGGACGCGCGCCTTGTCATACAGCGGCGCCAGCAGCGCCGCGACGTCGGCCCACGACGCAAAATCGCTGTACTGCAGCTGGCGTCCGGCCAGGAAACGCGGCGGCGCGTCCGTCGGCAGCACCAGCGGCTGCACGTCCCGGGCCGTGAATTCCAGCCCGGTCGGCGTCTCCGTGGGATCGACCGGCAGGTCGTGGCCGCGCCACCGTACCTCGCGGCCCTTGTCCCACGTCACGCGCAGATGGGCCAGGTCGATGGGGTAGGGCGAATTCATGTCCAGCACCCTGCCGGCATGGCCCCGCATCACCGGCTCGCGGGAGTTGACGGTGTAGGCGACGTCCAGGATGTCGCCCACCTGGAGGCCGGAAAGCTGGGCGGTCGCGGTGAGAACACCGTCCAGCATGGCGCTCTCCAGGTTGTTCTCGCGCCGCAGCACGATGAAGGGCTTGTCGCCGGTGAGGGCGTCGATGACCTTGTCGCCCCGGATGATCCTCAGGGTGTGGACGGTCAGCGTGCCCAGTTCCGGGTTCCACGGCAGCGTTACCGTGCCCAGACGTTGGACGGTCTGCGGGTTGTTGGCGCGCACCACCGAATGGAAGTAGGCGCTTTCCGTATCCCCGTTCAGGCGCACCTGCTGGTCCCACAGCAGCAATTCGACGGGCGCATCCCGCGGCGTTGCCGGGGCCGGCGCCGGCTCGACCGGCTTCACCCAGTCCGGCGGCGGCGCGACGACCGGCTCGTCCATCGCCAGCGCCGGTCCGGCCGCGAGGGCCGTGCAAATCCACAAGATTATCGCTCTCATAATGGCCTCGTGCTTAACAAGGCGCACAGGATAGGCCGGATAGCCAGTATTTCCAATTGTCTGGCCGGTTATGGGACCATCAGGCCGCCGTGTCCCTCCGCGCCTCCGCCAGCCAGGGCATCACGGCGGCGAGCGGCGGCAGGGTGGCGGGGTCGCGGGCCAGAAGCTCGTCGATCTTGCGGCCGAGGTCGGCGCCCATCAGGTGGCGGCCGTGGCGCCAGAACTCGCGGCCGCCCCTGGTGCCCAGGATGATCAGCGTGATGCGCTCCTGCATCTCGTAGACCGCGTCGTGGCAGATGCCCGCTTCCTTGAAGTAGAGGGCGTTCTCCAGCCCGGCCAGCCACGAGCTGAGGATGGCGTAGGCGACGTACTGCTCGTCCGGCGTCAGGTCGTCGAAGCCGTTCGCCACCTTGCGCAGCACGGCGATGCGCGCCGGGTCCTCGCTCACCCAGCGGCTGATCGCCAGCGACTGGTTGACCAGCGTCTGCTGGGTGGCGGCGCGGGAGAAGTTGGAGTTCTGCCGCACCTGCATCGCCACGTAGAGCAGCGACACCACCACGGCCAAGGTGCCGCCCCACTCGGCGGCGGCGGAAAGCGCATCCCAGTTCATCGAAGGCTCCCAGGCGAAAGCGGCGGCCGCCGCGCCGGCAAGGATAGCGCGGCTCCTGGCGGCCCGCATCCGCTCCTTGGCCGGACTTTCACGCCTCTCCGTTCTTTCCCCGTCATCCCCGCGCTCTTCTCCCGTCATCCCCGCGAAGGCGGGGATCCAGAGCGGCAGGGACGACGTCAGCCGTCCAACTGGCCCGCTATGAAAACCCGCCCTTCCCCCGCCTGGGTTCCCGCGTGCGCGGGAATGACGATCCGGTCTAGGCTGTGGCGAGCCGAAACCACGGGAGGAAAACCCATGCCCTTCAAGGGAAGCTGCCTGTGCGGCGCCGTCGCCTACGAGGTGGACGCGGTGGAAGACCCGGTGATGCACTGCCACTGCGCCACCTGCCGCAAGGCCCACGCCGCGGCCCACGGTACGGTGGCGCTGGTGAAGCCCGGGAACTTTCGCTGGCTGCGCGGCGAAGACCGCCTCACCGCCTACGAGTCCTCGCCCGGTAAGGTCCGCCGCTTCTGCCCGGTGTGCGGCAGTCACGTGGTTGCCTCCAAGGAAGGCGTCGACGCCGTGCTGCTGCGCGTCGCCACCCTGGACGACGACCCGGGCAACCGCCCCGCGATGCATATCTGGACCGCCCACGACGTGCCGTGGCTGGCGGAGGAGGGGCTGGAGCGACACCGGGAGTTCTCGCCCAAGTGAGAGCCGTCGCGCGCCGCCCCACATTGACTCCCCACCCCCTCCTGCTATCTTCCTAGGTGCCTCACGCCCTTGCGGGAGAGACCGGTCCTTGCCGGCGCCGAAGAAGCAACCGCCCCGGAAACTTTCAGGCAGAAGGACCGCACGGGTACAGGCACTCTGGAAAGCAGGCGCAACGGTCCGCCGCGGCGCCTCACCGAAGGAGTAAGCCGGGCGCGGCCGCCGAGTTGGCCGATACCGGGCAAATCTCTCAGGTTCCGAAGACAGAGGGGGCAGCCTTCGTCCGGCCGGGCGCGGGCGGTTGCAGCCCTTGACGTCAGGAAACCCATGCCCGCCCCGCAAACCCTGAAGCAGACCCCGCTCCACGACCTGCACCGCGACCTCGGCGCCGAGTTCGGCCCGTTCGCCGGCTACGACATGCCGATTCGCTATCCCGCCGGCATCATGGACGAGCACCGGCACTGCCGCGCGGCGGCGGCGCTGTTCGACGTCTCCCACATGGGCCAGGTGGTGCTCACGCCCGACGGCGGCGGCATGGACGGGCTGATCGCCGCGCTGGAGCAACTGGTGCCCGGCGACATCGCCGCCCTCAGGCCCGGCCGCCAGCGCTATTCCCTGTTCACCAACGCCCGCGGCGGCGTGATGGACGACCTGATGATCACCCGCCGCGAGGCCGACCTCTACGTGGTGGTCAACGCCGGCTGCAGGGACGCCGACGTCGCCCACCTGGAGGCGCACCTGCCGCGCGGCACGGTGCGGCTGCTGGAGGACCGGGCGCTGATCGCCCTGCAGGGGCCGAAGGCCGTCGAGGTGATCGCCCGGCTCGATCCGGCGATCGAGGGCGCGCCGTTCATGAGCGCCCGACTGCTCTCCCTCGGCGGGCTCGACTGCTGGGTCTCCCGCTCCGGCTACACCGGCGAGGACGGGGTTGAGATCTCCGTGCCCGCCGACGGCGCCGCGGCGCTGGCCCGGCTGCTGCTGTCCCAGCCCGAGGTGGCGCCGGCCGGCCTGGGGGCGCGGGATTCCCTGCGGCTCGAGGCGGGGCTGTGCCTCTATGGCGCCGACCTCGACCCCACCGTCACGCCCATCGAGGCAGGCCTCGCCTGGACCATCGGCAAGCGGCGCAAGATGGAGGGCGGCTTCATGGGCGCCGACGTCATCATGGACCAGTTGTTCAACGGGCCGCCGCGGCTGCGGGTGGGCATCCGCCCCGACGGCCGCGCCCCGGCCCGTGCCCACACCGAGATCGTCGATGCCGCGGGCGTGCCCGTCGGCCACGTCACCTCCGGCGGCTTCGGCCCCACCGTGGGCGGCCCCATCGCCATGGGCTACGTGACGCCCGAGCACGCCGCGGACGGCACCGCCCTGGGGCTGGTGATCCGCGGCAAGACCCACCCGGCGCGTGTGGCGCCGCTTCCCTTCGTCCCCAAAGGCTGGAAATAGGAGCCGGTTGCATGAGCGAAGTCCGTTACACCAAAGACCACGAATGGATCCGGCTGGACGGCGAGATCGCCGTGGTCGGCATCACCGACTACGCCCAGAACGCGCTGGGCGACGTGGTCTATGTGGAGGTGCCGGAGCCGGGCAAGGCGGTCACCGCCGGCGGCGAGGCCGGCGTGGTGGAATCGGTGAAGGCCGCCAGCGAGATCTATTCCCCGGTCACCGGCGAGGTGGTGGAAGGCAACGAGGCGCTGGGCGACGACCCGGCGCTGGTCAATTCCGCGCCCATGGCGGGCGGCTGGATCTTCAAGGTGAAGCTCGCCGACCCCGCCGAGCTCGACGGCCTGATGAGCGAGGCCGACTACAAGGCCTTCGTGGACGGGCTTGAATGAGGGCAGGGGCGGTTCCCTTGTGTCATCGCGAGGCGCGGCGTGCCGCGGCAATTCAGTGCCGCGGGTCGAGGCGGCTGCCCCTGGGTTGCTTCGCTGCGCTCGCAATGACGGAGAGGGCGGCACCCGGCCCCGTGCCTCGCGACGGCCCTGCGGGCCTCCTCGGCACGAACGGTTTTGGTGCGGCCGCAAAGGTTTCGCCGTTGGTGCTGAGGAGCCGCGTAGCGGCGTCGCGAAGCACAGCCGCCCACACACGGATCTCCGGACGAGCCGGGGATGACATCCGTCAGAGGAGAGACCCATGCGCTACCTGCCGCTGAGCGACGACGACCGGCGCGCCATGCTGGGCGTGATCGGCGCCGGGAGCGTCGACGCGCTGTTCCGCGACGTGCCGCCGTCGGCGCGGCTCGACGCGCCGCTCGACTTGCCGCGCCACCAGGGCGAACTGGCGGTGGAGCGCCACATGGCGGCGCTGGCGGCGAAAAACGTCGTCGCCGGCAGCGTGCCGTTCTTCGTCGGTGCCGGCGCCTACCGGCACCACGTGCCCGCCAGCGTGCAGCACCTGATCCAGCGCGGCGAGTTCCTCACCGCCTACACGCCCTACCAGCCCGAGATCAGCCAGGGCACGCTGCAGTACCTGTTCGAGTTCCAGACCCAGGTGGCGCGGCTCACCGGCATGGACGTGGCCAATGCCTCCATGTACGACGGCTCGACCGCCTGCGCCGAGGCGGTGCTGATGGCCCAGCGCATCACCAAGCGCCGCAAGGTCATCCTGTCGGGCAACCTGCACCCGCACTACGCCGACGTGGTGGAGACGGTGACCCGCTTCACCCGCGAGGACGAGCGCATCAGCCGCCTGAAGCCGGCGCCCGAGGGCGGCGAGGACCTCGCCGGCCGGATCGACGCCGACACCTCCTGCGTGGTCGTGCAGAACCCGGATTTCTTCGGTCGGATCAGCGACTTGAGCGCGCTAGCCGAGAAAGTGCACGAAGCTGGCGCGCTGCTCGTCGTGGTGGTGACCGAGGCGGTGTCGCTGGGCGCCATCCGCTCGCCGGGCGAGATGGGCGCCGACATCGTGCTGGGCGAGGGTCAGTCCATCGGCAGCGCGCTCAATTTCGGCGGGCCCTATCTGGGCCTGTTCGCCACCCGCCAGAAATACGTCCGGCAGATGCCGGGCCGGCTGTGCGGCGAAACCATCGACGCGGAGGGGCGGCGCGGCTTCGTGCTGACGCTGTCGACCCGCGAGCAGCACATCCGACGCGAGAAGGCGACGAGCAATATCTGTACGAATTCAGGGCTTTGCGCACTAGCCTTCACGATCCACATGAGCCTTCTGGGCGAGGCGGGGCTGCGCCGGCTTGCCCGGCTCAACCACGCCAACGCGGTCAGGCTGGCGGGCGCACTCGAAAAAGTGCCCGGAGTTCAGGTGCTTAACGACAGTTTCTTCAACGAGCTCACCATCCGGGTGAGCAAGCCGGCCGCCGAGGTGATCGAGGCGCTGGCGGCGCGTCGCGTGCTCGGCGGCGTGCCGGTGTCGCGCTTCCACCAGGGCTGCGACGACCTGATCGTGCTGGCCGCCACCGAGACCAACACGGACGACGACATCGACGCCCTGGCGGGCGCGCTCAGGGAGGTGCTGGCATGAACAGGCAGGGACGACCCACCGCGCCGGCGGCGGCCTCGGGTGAGGCCGCGAGCGGCACCTGGACGGGCAACCGGGCGCTCGACCTGCAGGAGTCGCTGCTGTTCGAGCAGGGCGGCTGGGAGCGCACCGGCGTCGACCTGCCGGAAGCCGAGCTGGCGGACGACCGGCTGGGTGGTCTCGCCCGTACCGCGCCCATCGGCCTGCCCGGCCTGTCCGAGCCCGAGGCGGTGCGCCACTACACCCGCCTCAGCTGCAAGAACTACGCCATCGACATGGGGCTGTTCCCGCTCGGCTCGTGCACCATGAAGCACAATCCGCGGCTCAACGAGAAGGTGGCGGCGATGCCCGGCTTCGCCGACATCCATCCGCTGCAGCCGGTCTCCACCGTGCAGGGCGCGCTCGAGGTGATGGACCAGCTGTCCCGCTGGCTTTCGGTGCTGACCGGCATGCCCGGCGTGGCGCTGTCGCCCAAGGCGGGCGCCCATGGCGAGTTGTGCGGCCTGATGGTGATCCGCGCCGCGCTGGAGGCCCGGGGCGACGCCCGCAAGCGGGTGCTGGTGCCCGAGTCCGCCCACGGCACCAATCCGGCGACGGCGGCGCTGTGCGCCTACGACGTCGATCCGATCCCGGCGACGCCCGACGGCCGGGTCGACGTGGCCGCCATGCGGGAGAAGCTGGGGCCGGACGTGGCGGCGATCATGCTGACCAACCCCAACACCTGCGGGCTGTTCGAGCGCGACATCGTCGAGATCGCCGAGGCGGTGCACGCGGCGGGCGCCTTCTTCTACTGCGACGGCGCCAACTTCAACGCCATCGTCGGCCGGGTGCGGCCCGGCGACCTGGGCGTCGACGCCATGCACATCAACCTGCACAAGACCTTCTCGACGCCCCATGGCGGCGGCGGGCCGGGCGCCGGCCCGGTGGTGTTCTCCGAGGCGCTGGCACCGTTCATCCCGCCCGCCAACGTGGTGCGCCACGGCGGCGGCTTCGCCCTCAGGGAGGACGTGCCCCACGCGCAGGTCGGCCGGATGACCGCTTTCCACGGCCAGATGGGCATGTTCGTGCGCGCGCTCACCTACATGCTGAGCCACGGCGGCGACGGCCTCCGGCAGGTGGCCGAGGACGCGGTGCTCAACGCCAACTACGTCCGCGAGAGCCTGAAGGACGTGATGACGCCGTCCTATCCCGGCCCCTGCATGCACGAGGTGCTGTTCGACGACCGCTTCCTCAAGGATACCGGCGTCTCCACCCTGGACTTCGCCAAGGCGCTGATCGACGAGGGCTTCCACCCGATGACCATGTACTTCCCGCTGGTGGTGCACGGCGCCATGCTGGTGGAGCCGACGGAGACCGAGAGCAGGGCGTCGCTGGACGAGTTCATCGGCGCCATGCGGGCGCTCGCCGTGGCGGCGAAGAACGGCGAGACCGAGCGGTTCGCCGCCGCGCCGCGCTTCGCGCCCATCGGCCGGCTCGACGAGACCCGCGCCGCCCGCCAGCCGGTGCTCACCTGGCAGCCGCCCGAGCCCAAGCAGGCCGCGGAGTAGAGGCGCCCTCAGAGCAGCTGCGCGGCGATCATGCCCATGCCCACCACGGCGACGCCCCAGAACACCGGGCGGATCCAGGGGACGCCGAAGGCGTAGACGACGGCGTGGATCACCCGGCCGGCCAGGAACAGCTGGGCGCCCAGCACGGTCCAGTGGTTGGATATCTCGGCGGCTGCCGCGGCCAGCACCAGCGGCGCGAACAGCACCATGTTCTCGATCATGTTGGCGGCCAGCCGGCGCAGGCGCTTGTTCAGCACGGACGGCTCCGGCAGGTGGTCGCGCGGGCCGGTCTGCACCTTGAGGCCGTTCTGGAACACCGACTGGGTTGCCGGAATCAGGATCAGCACGAAGGTCAGGAACACGCTGAGGACCAGGATGGTCAGTTCGGGCGTCATGGAGTCCTCCCCAGGAAATACCGCAGGGTAACATAACGGCGGCGGGCGGCACGTCCCAATCGGGCGGGGAGGCGGAAACGCAGTGCATTATCACGCCGGTAGCCGCCGCCGGGCCGGCGCGGTTACAATCGGTCGGGCCGCGCCCCGGCGCGGGAGGGATCGGCAGCGGACAGAGTCCTGGAGGCGGGCATGAGGAAGCGGCTTTTCGGCGTGGGCCTGCTGCTGGCGGTGTCGCTCGCGCTGCCGCTGTTCGCGGATCCCGCCCGGGCGGCGACCGTCGAACGCTTCACGCCGGAGGGGACCGTCAAGGACGTCCGGCAGGTCACCGTCCGGTTCTCCGCGCCGATGGTGGCGCTGGGCGACCCAAGGCTGGCCGACCCGGTCGATGTCGCATGCTCCGCCGATGGCCGCGGCCGCTGGGCCGACAGCCGCAACTGGGTCTACGACTTCGCCAAGGACCTGCCCGGCGGCGTGACCTGCACCTTCACGGTCAAGGACGGCGTCAAGGCGCTGGACGGCAGCGCGGTCTCCGGCAAGCGCCGGTTCTCCTTCGACACCGGCGGACCTGCCATCCGCGCCAGCCTGCCGCGCAGCGGCGACGAGGAGATCGACGAGAACCAGGCCTTCGTGCTTGCCCTCGACGCGAAGGTCGATCCCGCGACGGTGCGCCAGAACGCCTATTGCGCCGTCGAGGGCGTCGGCGAGCGCGTGCCGGTCGAGGTGCTCGACGGCAAGGAGCGGCAGGCGGTGCTGCAGGCGAGCCGCCGGCTCGGCTATGCCTACTATTCCATCCTGTGGAAGAACGGCGCCGAAAGCATGGCGCGGGTGCGCGACCGCTCGGTCGAGCAGGCCGAGGACCGGGTGAGCGTGCTGCGCTGCCGCCGCGGGCTGCCGCCGGCGACGCGGGTCGACCTGGTCTGGGGCAAGGGCATCGCGACGCCGGGCGGGCTCGCCACCTCGGCGGAGCAGAAGCTCAGCTACCGGGTGCGGCCGCCGTTCACCGCCCGGGTGGGCTGCGAACGCGCCAACCCGCGCGCCGGCTGCCTGCCCATGCGGCCGATCCAGGTGAGCTTCTCGGCGCCGGTGCCGCGGGAGAAGGCGCTGGCCGTCACCATCGCCGCCCCGGACGGCACGGTGTTCAGGCCCGGGAAGGAGGAGGGCGCCGGACCCCTGGACCAGGTGGAATTCGCCGGGCCCTTTCCCGAGAGGGCGTCGCTGGTGGTGCGCCTGCCGGAAGGCCTGACCGACGACGCCGGTCGCAGCCTCGAGAACGCCGACCGCTTCCCGCTGAAGATCGGCGTCGATGAATATCCGCCACTGGCCAAGTTCTCCGGCGAGTTCGGCATCATCGAGTGGAAGGAGGGCGGCGTCCTGCCGGTCACCCTGCGCAACGTCGAGCCGCTGCTGCCCGGCAAGGCCTCGGTGACGCCGGCGCTCTCCGGCAACGCGTTGCGCATCATGCAGGACGACAAGCAGATCGCCGAGTGGCTGCGGCGGGTCCAGACCGGCATGGAGCGGCGCGGCGACTGGGTCAAGGACGAGAAGATGCCGGACCGGCAGCGCTGGATCGAGCGGACGGGCGACACGTCGGTGTTCGGCGGCGACGCGAAGCCGACGGCCTTCAAGCTGCCCAAGCCGCTCGGCAGGAAGGCATTCGAGGTGGTGGGCATCCCGCTGCAGAACCCGGGCTTTTACGTGGTCGAACTGGCCAGCCCGATCCTGGGCGCGGCGCTGATGGCCGAGGGCAAGGTCCGCTACGTCGCGACTACCGCGCTGGTGACAGACATGACCGTGCACTTCAAGTGGGGCCGCGAGCGCTCTCTGGTCTGGGTGACCCGGCTGCACGATGCCAAACCGGTGGCGGACGCCCAGATCGCCGTCACCGATTTCTGCACCGGCCAGCTGCTGTGGAGCGGCAAGACCGGGCGCAAGGGCACCGCGGCGGTCGAGGCCGGCAAGCTGCCGCCGCCCGGCTACACCTCCGACCGCTGCAACCAGTGGTCGCCCCATCCGCTGATGGTGAGCGCGCGCACATCGGACGACATGAGCTTCACCCTCAGCTCGTGGAACAACGGCATCGCGCCCTACGACTTCAACCTGATGAGCTACGGCGACGCCGGTCGGGTGATGGTGCACACCGTGTTCGACCGGCCGCTGTTCCGCGCCGGCGAGACCGTGTCGATGAAGCACTACCTGCGCCGCCATACCTCGAAGGGGATCGACATCCCCGTGGAGGGCGCGCGCAAGGCCGACGTCCGCATCGTCCACGACGGCAGCGGCCAGACCTACGACCTGACCGCGACCTTCGATGCCCACGGCATCGCCGAGCAGCGGTGGCAGATCCCGGAAGGCGCCAGGCTGGGCGAATACCGCGTAGTGGTGAGCTTCGGCGAGAACGAGAGCTACGACGCGGGCAGCTTCCGGGTCGAGGAGTTCCGGGTGCCGACCATGACGGCGGTGGTGCAGGGGCCCAAGGGGCCGCTGGTCCGGCCCGACACGGTAACGTTCGACCTCTATGTCGCCTACCTCTCGGGCGGCGGCGCCTCCGGCGCGCCGGTGAAGCTGCGCACCGTGGTGCGCCAGCGGCAGGTGTCGTTCCCCGACTACGACGCCTTCACCTTCGGCGGCAAGCCGGTCAAGGAAGGGCTGCAGCCGGAGGAGGGGACTCCCTTCGATGTCGATCCGGAGAGCCGTGAGGCCGCATCGAATCCGCCGGCGCAGGTGATCCCCGCCAAACTGGACGAGCAGGGGGCGAAGCGGCTCGCGGTGCCGGCGCCCAAGGACCTGGAAGATCCGTCGGTCATGGTGGCCGAACTGGAATACAGCGACGCCAACGGCGAAGTGCAGACCGTGGTCGGCCGGGTCAACCTGTGGCCGTCCGCCCTCAATGTCGGCATCAAGCGCGACGGCTGGGCCGGTTCCAGCGACAGCCTGCGCTTCTCCGTCGTGGTGCTCGACCTGGAAGGCAAGCCGGTCAGCGGCGGCAATGTCCGCGTCGCGCTCTACCAGCGCCAGACCTACTCCTACCGCAAGCGGCTGATCGGCGGATTCTACGACTACGAGAGCACGACCCGGGTGAGCCGGCTGCCGGCGTCGTGCGACGGCACCACCGACGGCCACGGCCTGCTGCATTGCGATGTGGCGCCCGGCATTTCCGGCGAGGTGCTGATCCGCGCGGAGGCCGTCGACCCCAAGGGCCGGCCGGCGGGCGCCACCACGTCGGCCTGGGTCGCCGGCGCCGAGGACACCTGGTTCGACCAGTCGGCCACCGACCGCATGGACGTACTGCCCGAGCAGCTCGAATACGAGGCGGGCGACACGGCCCGCTTCCAGGTGCGCATGCCGTTCCGAACGGCCACGGCGCTGGTGACCATCGAGCGGGAGGGCGTGATCGACAGCTTCGTGACCGAGCTGTCGGGCAGCGATCCCGTCGTCGAGGTGCCGCTCAAGGACAACTACGCGCCCGACGTCTTCGTCTCGGTGCTCGCCGTGCGCGGCCGGGTCAGCGACTGGCGAAGCTGGCTCGCCGACATGGCGCGGCAATACGACCTGCCGAAATGGCTGGCGCCCCGCGACGGCGGCAAGGCCACGGCGCGGGTCGATCTCAGCAAGCCCGCCTACCGGCTCGGCATGGCCAAGATCCGCGTCGGCTGGAAGCCGTACCGGCTGGACGTCGCGGTCAAGCCCGAGGGCGACGTGTTCAAGGTGCGCGACCGGGTGAAGGTGCGCGTCCATGTGGACCGCGCCAACGGCAAGGACCTGCCCGCCGGCGGCGAAGTCGCCATCGCCGCGGTGGACGAGGGCCTGCTGGAGCTGGCACCCAACAATTCCTGGAAGCTGCTCGACGCCATGATGGACGAACGCAGCCTGGAAGTCTGGACGGCGACGGCGCAGATGCAGGTGGTCGGCAAGCGCCACTACGGCCGCAAGGGCGTGCCGGTGGGGGGTGGCGGCGGGCGGTCCGGCGCGCGCGAGCTGTTCGACACCCTGCTGCTGTGGAAGGGCCGGGTGGCGCTGGACAAGGACGGCAATGCCGAGGTGCTGATCCCGCTCAACGATTCCCTGAGCAGCTTCCGCATCGTCGCCGTGGCCAGCGCCGGCGAGGGGTTGTTCGGCACCGGCAGCGCGACCATCGCCACCACCCAGGACCTGATGATCCATTCCGGCCTGCCCCAGCTGGTGCGCGAGGGCGACCGCTACCGCGCCACCTTCACCCTGCGCAACACCACCGGGTCGGCGATGAAGGTGGAAGCGGCGGCGAAGGTGTCGCCGGCCCTGGCCGAGCCGCCGGAGCCGGTAGCCGTGGACATCCCTGCCGGCGGCGCGCGCGAGGTGAACTGGACCGTCACCGCGCCGGTCGGTGCGGCCCGGCTGGCCTGGGACGTCGAGGCGCGGCAGCAGGGCGCGGCGGCCGCCGACCGGCTGAAGGTCACCCAGAAGGTCGAGCCCGCCATCCCCGTGCGCACCTACATGGCGACTCTCGACCAGCTCGCCGGCACGCTGACCTTCCCGGCGGAACGCCCGGCGGACGCCATACCCGGCCGTGGCGGCCTCTCGGTCAGCCTGCGCTCCACCCTGGGCGGCGGCCTGGACGGGGTGCGGGACTACATGTCGCGCTATCCCTACACCTGCTTCGAGCAGCTGGTGTCGCGCGCGGTGGCGCTGCGCGACGAGGCGCTGTGGCGGCACATGATGGCGCAGGTCCCGGCCTACGAGGACGCCGACGGGCTGCTCCGGTACTTCCAGTCGGACAGCCTGCAGGGCGACGACACGCTGACCACCTACGTGCTCGCCATCGCCAACGAGGCCGGCTGGGAAATTCCCGATGCCGAGCGGGAGACCCTGTTGCGTGCCCTGGCCGACTTCGTCTCCGGCCGGATCACCCGTTATTCCGCCATGCCGACGGCCGATCTGTCGGTACGCAAGATCGCCGCCATAGAGGCGCTCTCCCGCTACGGCGCGGCGACGCCCGACATGCTGACCAGCATCGCCATCGAGCCCAACCTGTGGCCCACCTCGGCGGTGATCGACTGGCGCAACATCCTGAAGCGGGTCGACTCGATCCCCGATCGGGCGCGTCGGCTGGCCGAGGCGGACTCCATCCTGCACGCGCGGCTCAATTTCCAGGGCACCACCATGGGTTTCTCCACGGAGCGCCGCGACGCCCTGTGGTGGCTGATGATCTCGACCGATTCCAACGCCAACCGGCTGCTGCTCTCGGTGATGGACGACAAGGACTGGCGCGGCGACATTCCCCGCATGGTCCGCGGCACCCTCGGCCGCCAGCAGAAGGGCCACTGGAACACCACCGTGGCGAACGCCTGGGGCCTGCTGGCCATGGAGAAGTTCAGCGCCGCGTTCGAGTCGACCCCGGTGACCGGGACGACCGCGCTGTCCTACGGCGACCAGTCGGATATTGTCGCCTGGGAGCCGGACGAGCCCGAGCACCAACGCGATTTCGCCTGGCAGGATGGCCGACAGGATCTGGTGCTCAAGCAGGAGGGCACCGGCCGGCCCTGGGCGATGGTCCGGGCCATGGCGGCGATCCCGCTCACCGAGCCGCTGACCAGCGGCTTCACCGCCACGCGGACGGTCACGCCCGTGGAGCAGGCCCATGCGGGCGAATGGACGCGGGGCGACGTGGCGCGCGTGACGCTTGAGCTCGACGCCCAGTCGGACATGACATGGGTGGTGGTCGCCGACCCGGTGCCCGCCGGCGCCTCGATCCTCGGCAGCCTGGGCGGCCAGTCGGAGATCCTCACCCAGGGCGAGCAGGAGACCGGCTATGCCTGGAAGGCCTACGAGGAGCGCCGGGCCGCCGAATACCGGGCCTATTACCGCTTCGTGCCGAAGGGAAAGTGGACGGTGGAATACACGGTGCGCTTCAACAATCCCGGCACCTTCCAGCTGCCGGCCACCCGGATTGAAGCGATGTACGCGCCCGAGATGTTCGGCGAGTATCCCAACCCGCCGCTGGAGGTGAAGGCGCCGTGATCCGCCGCATTGCCATCGCCGTGCCGGTTGCGGCGCTGCTGGCGCTGGCGGCGTTCTTCTTCTGGCCGGGACCCTCGGTGCCCGGATTCGACGCGGTTCGCAGTGGCTTCCGGCCTTCCGAGGCGTGGCTGCTGGATCGCAACGGCCGCGAGATCGACGTCAAGCGCGTGGACTTCGGCGTCCGGCGGCTGGCCTGGGTGCCGCTCGACAGCGTCTCGCCCGCCCTGATCGAGGCGCTGGTGTCCGGCGAGGACCGGCGCTTCTGGCGCCATGGCGGCGTCGACTGGCAGGCGATCATGGCAGCCGGCTGGACGCATGTCGCGGGCGGGCCGCAGCGGGGCGGGAGCACCATCACCATGCAGCTGGCGGCGCTGCTCGACCGCGACCTGGGCGGCGCCGGCGGGCGCGGCGTGCTGCAGAAGCTCGGCCAGATGCGGGCGGCCTGGGCGCTGGAGCGGCGCTGGACCAAGCGGCAGATCCTCGAAGCCTATCTGAACCTGCTGGACTTCCGCGGCGAGCTGCAGGGGATCGGCGCCACGGCGCGCTTCCTGGCCGGCAAGTCGCCCGCCGGCCTGACCGCCGACGAGAGCCTGGTGCTGGCGGCGCTGCTGCCGAGCCCCGGCGCCTCGCCCGCGCGAGTGGCGGCGCGGGCCTGCGCCCGGGCGGCGCGACAGGACTGCGCCGGTATCAGGCGGGTGGCCGGCGAGATGCTGGGCCAGGCGCTGCGGCGGCGGTCGCGCGGTCTGGCGCCGCAACTCGCCGACGCGCTGCTGCGCCGGCCGGGCGAGCGGCTGCGCACCACCCTCGACCTGGACGTGCAGCGCATGGCGACGCAGGCGCTGCGCCAGCATCTGGCGCTGCTCGTGACCCGCAATGTGCGAGACGGCGCGGTCCTCGTGGTCGACAACGCGACCGGCGACGTGCTCGCCTACGTCGCCTCGAGCGGCGCCTATTCCCGTTCCCGCCAGGTCGACGGCGTTCGCGCGCCGCGGCAGGCCGGCTCGACCCTGAAGCCGTTCCTCTACGACCTGGCCCTGGAACGCCGCTACCTGACGCCCGCCTCGCTGCTGGACGACTCGCCCATCAACCTTGAGACGGCCCGCGGCCTCTACATTCCCCAGAACTACGACCACGACTTCAAGGGGCCGGTCAGCGTGCGCACGGCGCTGGCCAGCTCGCTCAACGTGCCCGCCGTCCGCACGCTGGTGCTGGTGGGCGTCGAGCCGTTCCGCGACAGGCTGAACCGGGTCGGCTATGGCGGCATCGACCGGGACGGCGAGTATTACGGCTACTCCCTTGCGCTGGGCTCCGCCGAGGTGACGCTGTGGGAGCAGGTCACGGCCTACCGGGCGCTGGCCCGGGGCGGCCTGCTCGGCCCGCTGCGGCTGACGCCCGGCGCGCCGGCCAGGAAGGAGCGCCGGGTGATGCAGCCGGGCGCGGCATTCCTCGTGGGCAGCATCCTCAGCGACCGGGCCGCCCGCGTGCCGACGTTCGGGCTCGCCAACAACCTGAACACGCGGTTCTGGAGCGCGGTGAAGACCGGCACCAGCAAGGACATGCGCGACAACTGGTGCATCGGCTTCTCGCGCCGCTACACGGTGGGCGTCTGGGTCGGCAATTTCGAGGGCGACTCCATGCACAACGTGTCGGGCGTCAGCGGCGCCGCGCCGGTCTGGCGGGAGGTGATGAGCCGGCTCGAGGCGGAGCGCGCCCTGGCGGCGCCGTTGCCGCCCGACGGCGTGATCAGCCGGCCCGTGGTGTTCGAGCCGGCCGTCGAGGCCCCCCGCGAGGAATGGTTCCTCGCCGGCACCGAGGTGGCCGTGGTGCGGGCCGTGCCCGGCGGACCGTTCGCCCGCATCGCCAGCCCGGCCAACGAGGCGGTCGTCGCGCTCGATCCCGATATCCCGGCGCGCAATACCCGCGTGGCGGTCCGTGCCGAGGGCGCCGACGCCTCCTATTCCCTGCGCATCGACGACCGGCCGCTGGGACCGGCCGACGACGGCTATCTCTGGGTTCCCGTCCCGGGCAACCATCTGGTCGAGTTGCGGCGCGCCGACGGCAGTATCGCCGACCGGGCGCGGATCACGGTGCGCAAGATCACCGCCGACGCCAAATGAGCGGCGCACCGGAAGGGGCGGCAGCCGCCTCTGGCGGCGACGGGACAATCGGGTATGCTGGCGGTTTCGCGTGCGTGCAGGTTGGGAGTTTTGGGACGATGAAGGGCCTTGTTGCCTTGGGATTGCTGATGGCTGGCGCATGGGCGACGATGGCGTCGCCGGCGTGGGCCGACGCCGCCGCGGGCGCAGCCTGTGTGCCGCCCGGCAGCCAGCAGGGCGTGCTGTTGGCCAAAGTGGTCGACGGCAATATGGACGAGATCGCCAAGGCGCGCGAGCAGGGCGACTACCAGCGGGTCGCTGACCTCGCCGCGGCGGCCCGGGACACCCGGCTGTGCACCCTGCCGCCGGCGCTCTATCTGGCCCAGGCCGAGGCCATGGTCGCGCTGCAGCGGCCCTGCGACGCCCGGGAGCCCCTCGACGTCTATTTTTCCTCCGCCACGCCCGGGGTCGAAGGGTACGACAAGGCCGAGGACCTTTTCGAAGCGGCCCGCCGGGCGCGGGACGCCGGCCTGTGTGTGCAGCATGTGGGCGGCGTGGCGATCGGCGAGCCCAGCCAGCCCGCGCTGCCGGGGGCCGCGTCCATGCCGCCGCCGGGCGGCGACGACGAGGGACGCGCGCGGGACGCCTACCGGGGCGGTGAGCTGCGGGAAGGCCAGATGGCCTACCAGAGCGGCAACTATGGCCGGGCTGCCGAACTCTTCACCACCGTCATCAGCCAGGCGCCCGATTCCTTCGAGGGCTATTTCCGCCGGGCCCAGGCCTACGTCCGCCTCGGGCGCGACGCCGACGCCGTCGCCGACTACAAGCGCGCGGTGGAGCTGGGAACCGGGCGCGGCTACATCGTCGCCGAGTTCGCCCGCTTCATGAAGGACAGGGGCAAGCTCGAATACGCCAATGCCCTCTACAACCAGTATCTCGCCCGCAATCCGGCCGATGCGGAAGTCCTGATCGAACGGGCCCGCACCCGCGTCAAGGCGGGGCTGGTGGATCTGGCGCTGGAGGACTACGGCAAGGCCATCGCCGCCAAGCCCGGCAACCCGAACTTCCTGCTGGAGCGGGCCCACCTGTATCATGACAACGGTCATTTCGCCGAAGCGGCCGACGACTACACCGCCGCGATCGCGGCGGGAGGCGATACGGCCGACGTGCACTACCGCCGTGGTCTCGCCTATTACGCCCTGGGCCGGATGGACGACGCGGTGGCTGATTTCACCGCCGCGATCAAGGGCGACCCCAAGCTCGCCGAAGCCTATCGCGGGCGCGCGACGGTGTATGCCTACCGGGGCAACCCGGCGAAAGCCATCGCTGATCTGACGGCGCTGATTGACCTCCGGCCAGAGGACGCCGCGGCCTATGTGGACCGGGCGGAGCAGTACAAGCGCCAGCAGGATCTGGCCCTCGCCCTGGCCGACTACACGTCCGCGCTCGACATCGACCCCGGCAACCTGGATGCGCTGAAGGGCAGGGCGATCCTCTACCGCGAGCAGGGCGAATACGGCAAGGCGCTCGACGATCTCACCGCCGTGATCAACCGCGACTACGCCGACGCCGACGCCTATGCGCGGCGAGGCTGGGTCTATTACAACTGGCGGGACTGCAAGCGAGCGGTGGAGGACTTCGACCGGGCGCTGATGGTCGACAAGGGCAACCGGCAGGCTGTACTGGGCAAGCAGGCCTGCGAGCAGCTCGTGCTCGACCAGGCCAACCAGGCGAAGAAGCACGGCCCCTGAGAGGGCCGCCGCAGGGCGTGTCACATCGCCGAAATATTGCTAGCATTCGCCGTTGGCAAACGGGGTGCACGGCCATGCTCAAAACGGTTGCGGTGTCGCTTGAACAGATCTACGTGCCGTCGCGGTTCCGGCATGCGCTCGATCAGGGAAAGGTCGACAAGCTGGCGCGGGACATCCTGGAAAACGGGCTGAAGGTCCCGATCCATGTCCGGGAGGGCAAGGGCCGTTACGTGCTGGTGGAAGGCCTGCACCGGCTGGAGGCGGCGCGGGCGCTGGGCGAGGAAACCATCGACTCGCTGATCGTCCGGCCCCATCGGGCGTAGTCTGCGGAAACACCCAGGCGAAACGGCCACCGCCCGGCAGGGCGATGGCCGTACGACTGAAGCGTTAGGGGGCGTGCTACTGGACCTTCTTGTCCAGCGCGGTCTTGGCGTCGGCGAAGCCCGTGAGGTCGAAGTTGAGGGAGACCGGCTTGTTGCCGGGCGCCATCACGGTCAGGATCGCCTGCTTGCCGCCCCTCATGTCCTGCAGGATCGCGTCGCTGGCCGGAAGGGAGATGCGGCAGCCCGACGAGATGCATTGCACGTAGGTGCCAGTGATCGACGAGCCGGTGTCGACCTTGAGAGACGGCTTGGCCTCGAGCAGGAAGCCCAGGGGGACCACGCCCATCATCACCTTGTTTGGTCCCTTTTCCGTGTAGACCAGCGCGGCGACGAACTTCTTGGTGTCCTTGTTCGCCAGCACGACCTGGATCTGGCAGGCCTTGGGCTTGGAGCAGATCAGGCCCCAGCTGCCGTAGGTTTCGGTTGCGGCCGCCTGGGGCTGGGCCGCGGGTTGCTGCGCGAAGGCGGACGGGGCCGAAACGACCGAGGCCAGAGCCAGCGCTGCGACGGCGATCAGTTTCGGCCGAAGGAGTTTTTCGAGCAAGTTGCCCTCCATGGGTCTCGTTGTAACCACGATAGAATTGGTGTCGCGACCCCTCTCGGCCACACCTTTCGACCGTCGATCGCGCGGCAGATGGGTAGCATTGTTCGACCCCGCAGGTCCATGCCCCAGTGCCCCGGATGACGTGCCTTTCTTGCTTCCGCCGCCAATTACGCCGTGATCCGGCGCCGTCTCTGGGCTAGAACACCTCCCTCCGCCTTTCATCGAGTGAGACGCGCCGATGTCCAATACCTTCCGTTCGCTCTACCCGGATCAGCGCCTTCTGATGGGGCCCGGCCCCTCCAACGTGCATCCACGGGTTCTCGCGGCCATGGCCCGCCCGACGGTCGGTCATCTGGATCCCTGGTTCTCCGGCTTCATGGAGGATCTGAAAGAGCTCCTGCGCATGGCGTTTCGCACGCGCAACTCCCTGACCTTTCCGGTCTCGGCTCCCGGTTCGGCGGGCATGGAGACCTGCTTCGTCAACCTGGTGGAGCCGGGCGACGAGGTCGTTATGGTGGTCAACGGCGTTTTCGGCAACCGGATGATGGAGAACGTCGTCAACGCCGGCGGCCGTCCCGTGGCGGTGGAGTTCGAATGGGGCGCGCCCGTCGACCCGCAGAAGGTCGACGACGCCCTCAAGGCGCACCCGGACGCCAAGATACTGGCGTTCGTCCACGCCGAAACTTCCACCGGCGTGCGCGCCGACGCTGCGGCCCTCGCCGAGATCGGCCGCCGGCACGACTGCCTGGTGGTGATGGACGCGGTCACCAGCGTCGGCGGCATCCCGGTCGAGGTGGACGCCTGGGGCATCGATGCGGTCTATACGGGCACCCAGAAGTGCCTCTCCTGTCCGCCCGGCCTCTCGCCGGTCTCGTTCTCGGACCGGGCGGCTCAGGCCGTCAGGGACCGCAAGACGCCGGTCCGGAGCTGGTTCCTGGACCTCAACAAGGTCATGGCCTACTGGGACGGCTCAGGCGGGCGCTCCTACCATCACACGGCGCCGGTCAACGCCCTCTACGCCCTGCACGAGGCGCTGGTGATGCTCTCGGAAGAGGGACTGGAGAACAGCTGGAAGCGGCACGCCGACATCCACCTGGAATTGAAGGCGGCGCTCGAGGGGCTGGGCCTCGAATTCCTCGTCCCCGAAGAGTGCAGGCTGCCGCAGCTGAATGCCGTCAGGGTGCCCGAGGGCATCAATGAGGCGGCGGTGCGCAGCCATGTGCTGAACCGCTACAGCCTGGAGATCGGCGCCGGCCTCGGCTCCCTCGCCGGGAAGATCTGGCGCGTCGGCCTGATGGGGCAGACCGCGCAGCGCTCGTCGGTGGCGCTGTGCCTGGAGGCGATGAAGGACGCTCTGGCGGCCCAGGGCCGCTGACCGCGGCGCCAAGGTCCCCCGACCCGGAATGGGCCGGACGGGCGACCGAGCGGGTACGTCAGGAGGCGGTGCGCCGATCCCGGCGGCGGATGGATGCCAGCGCGCCCGCGCCGAGGGCCAGCAGACCCAGAACGGCGGGCTCCGGCACCGGCGTGCTGCCGCCGCCCGAAGGGTCTGACGAAGAAACGGCATAGAAGTCCAGATGCGACAGGCCGGGATTCTGGCCGCCGCCGTTGAACAGGTCGTAGGTGTTCCACAGGCCGACCAGGGAATAGTCGATCACCTGGTAGAGCTTGCTCATGCCGCCGCCGCTGATCTCGACGAACGAGATCAGGAAGTCGCTGGAGCCCGGATCGAACGTCCACGAGCCCGCCTTGCAGTCGCTGGCGGAGCCGTCCGTGCAGGTGGCCGAAAGGCTGTCGGCGAACGCCGGGTCGCTGCCCGCTTCCGTCTGGCTGCCGATGCCTTCCAGCCGGCCGGCGAACTGGACGTCGATGCCCGGGGCGAGCGTGGACTCGATGGCATTCTCGACGTCGGTCCGGTGAGAGTCGCCGAACGGCGGCGAAAAGGTCAGCCCGGTGTACTGCAGACCGGGCACGGAACCGGGATCGTAGGTGGCTTGCGCCGACCCGGAGGCGATGAGGATGGCCGCACCGGTCAGCGCGGCGAAGATGTTGGCCTTCATGCTCACGGCAACAAGCTCCATTGCCTTCGTTTTGCGCTCTTCCCCCAAGAACGCCTCTATACCACACCACAAATTCACCCGAAACGAAAGTATATTGCCGGTTTACGCCGGCAGCGGCTGTCCGTCCGCTCTCTGTTGTCACTGTTCCTTCGTAACCAGGCGCCTGTAGAGTGGTGCCCATGAGAGTGATCACTGCCGTCAACCACGGCTATCTGGACTTGCTCGATGTCTGGCTGCGGCAGTCGGCGCCGCTGCTGGGAGGACCGCCGGTGGTGTGCTGCATGGACGCGGGCGCGCTGGAGCATTGCGGCTCCTTGCCCGGCGTCGAGGCGCTGGCGGCACCCGACGGCGGCCGGAGCCGGCAGGCGTTCTGGTTGCGCCGCTTCGACATGCTGGAGAGACTGGCGGCCGAGGGCGACATCGCCCACAGCGACGCCGATGCCTTCTGGCTCGCAGACCCGTGGCCGCTGATCGACGCGGTGGACGCCGACCTGGTCTTCTCGCGCGAGTTCGGCGTTCCCCGCCGGGTGGGCGCCGCCTGGGGCTTCGTGCTGTGCTGCGGCTTCTTCGTCGCGCGCGCGGGCGAGGGCACACGCGCGCTGTTTCGCGCGTGGCGCAAGGCGACGCGGCGTCGGCTGGACGACCAGATCGCCCTCAACGAGTTGCTCCACGGCGCGGGCGCGCGCTGGCGGCGCGAGGCGGTTCCGGGAGGAGAAGCCTCCCGGTGCACCGTGGACATCGTGGGCACGCCGGTATCGATCGTGGCGCTGCCTCATGTCCTGATCACACGCGAGCCGCCATTCGGTGCCCCTGATGCGCTGGTCGCTCATCCCTATTTCGAGCGCCAGTTCTTCCGCAGCTACGTGGCCCTGCACGGTGGACTGCTGGCGGCGACGGGCAGCGTGGCCGGCCTCCACTTCGAGGCGGGGCCGGCGGGGGACCTCCTGAAGCCGAGGGATGCGGCCACCTTTCATGCCCTGCGCTGGTTCGTGCGCCGCGAGCCGGCGGCCGCCGTCAACTGGGCCCATCTCGGCGCGCTCCAGGTCCGCATGGGCGACCGGTCGGGCGCGGCCGACAGTTTCGCGCGGGTGCTGGAGCACGGTGCCGACGACAGCTGGACGCTGTTCACCCTGGGCACGGGACTGGCGGCGCTCGGGCGGCGCAGCGAGGCGGTCGACGCTCTCTCCCGACTGGCCGGGCGGCACGATCTGGAGTTCGAACTGGCCCGCAAGGCAGCGGCCACCCTCGCCGGCCTCGGGGCCATCTCGAGTGCTGCCGCGCTGGCAGCGTCGGCGGGCCGGGCAGTGGGTCTGGCCGGCGGCCTTACGCTGGCTGCCCGCTATGCCAGCCGGAAGCCGGTGGCCCGAGTCTAGATCGTCCCGCTTTCAGGGGATTCCGCCTGTAACCGGCGAGGCGATCGACTCCGGCATGCTGGCGCAACATTCCGTATCCGTGCGGAGGCCGGCCTTTAGCCGGGACGCGCGGCGAGCGCCTTCTCGGCGTCGGCGAAGCCCTCCAGGTTGAACTCGATCGGTATGGGCCTGTTGGTGTCGGCGAAAACGGTGAGCTTGGCGCTCTTGCCGCCGCGCAGCGAATTCAGGAAGGCGTCGCTCGCCAGGATCTGGGCGATGCAGCCATTGACGTCGCAGCGCAGGAAGGTGATCGCATCCGTGCCGATGCCGTTGTCGATCTGCAGCGT
Source organism: Alphaproteobacteria bacterium (assembly GCA_016124315.1). Taxonomy (GTDB): domain Bacteria; phylum Pseudomonadota; class Alphaproteobacteria; order SMXS01; family SMXS01; genus RI-34. The sequence continues at coordinate 18,147 of WGNW01000013.1, read as the reverse complement.
CATCTTCTTGTTCAGCAGCACGCCCAGCGGCACGCGGACCATGAGCAGGGTGTTGCCGCTCCGGCGGGTACCGTACATGCCCGCCACCAGCTTGCCCTCCTTGTTCTTCAGCAGCTGGTGAATCTCGCAGTCCTGCTTGCCGCCGGCCGGCGGCGCCGGACAATAGAGCTGCCAATTCTTATAGTCCTGACGGACTTCCTGCGCGGACTGTGCTGCCGCCGGCAGCGCGCAGGCCGCGAAGAGCACCGCTCCAAGCGCCGCGCGCATATACCTCGTCGCTGACCCGAGAACCATCGGTTTCCCCCATACTACACGCCGGCGTCGCCGGATACCGCTGCAGTTAACGACACCGGGTTAGCATGGCTGACGGCCGGCTCCAACACATGATTGAGCCGCCGCCGCCGGGGACCATTGACCGTCTAGAAGTATCGCCGCTCGACGAGCAAGCCGTGCAGTGAAGTTTCGGCCTCGCGGGCGATGGCGCGCAGGTGCAGAAAGCGGGCCACGCGCAGGGTCGGCTTGACCGCGAAGAGGATGCTGCCCACCAGGAACGCCCAGGTCGCCGCGTGTTGCCGGTCCGGATAAAAGAACAGGATGCTGCCGATGACGAACAGAATGGCGGCGCCGAAGTCGACGCCAAGGAAGAGGTTCTGGTAGGTGCGGTGGACGCCGTCGATGCGCTTGTCGCGGTTGCGGCGGTCGTTCATGGAGTCTCCTTCCGGTTGGTGGCACGTCAGCGCCCGGCGGCAGACGGCGCCGAACGGCGGAGCGCCCCTCCCGCGTCCGCGCCGGACTCAACGGCACAGAGCGGGGATGTTTCCCTCAGGCAAGCCAGGTTTTCAGGATATCGGACAGCCGGGTCTCGGTCGCCTGGGTCAGCCGCTTGAGTTCGTATTCCTCGAGGACCGACCGGAACAGCTCCTCGCGCGAAATCAGGTCGTGGCTGATGCGGATCTCCATCATCACCTCGGCGAGCTCGGAAGCGGGGACCTCGTGCAGCGTGCGGGAGCCCCGTTGCCTAACCAAGACGGAAGGCTGGCCGGGCAGGCGGATGACCAGTTCCTCGTGGCTTCCGAACGATTCCTTCTCGACGATAAGGAGCCCCTCGCGCCGCGCGTAGTCGAGCGCCGTGGTGAAGCGGCGGCGGGTGTGGTCGTAGATGCGGCCCAGGTCGCCGGCACGGGCGTAGAGGGCATAGAGCCGGTCTTCCAGGATCGGCCCTTCCGCCGCCGCGATCCTTTCTATCCCGTTGACCAGTTGCGGCACCGTCGCCGCGCGGGGGTCCGCGACCGGGGTCGGCTGCCATTCGGTATAGGGTGTCTTGACGATGTCTGCCATGAAGTCCCGTTTGCGTGATTCCTTCGCCAGACCGCGCATTCTGCCCAGCCGCCGAGCGAGATCAAGGGGTGGAACGGCGGTCGCCGCCGTCGGTTGATCCGGGGCGCCCATCTGGACGATAATCCGCGTCCTGCACGACCGCCGCATTGCGGCCATTCAAGAGGGGACACGTTTCATGCGCATTCTTCGACAGCTTTCACTCGCCCTGCCGCTCGCGGCCGCGCCCCTGGCCGCGCACGCCGGCGTGGTGCTCGAGATGCAGGTGCACGACCTGTCGACCCAGGAGACGACCACCGCTCGGACCTATGTCCAGGGCCAGTACGTCAAGACCGAGAGCCGGACGGCGTCGGCCGGCAAGTACGGCCGTCCCGTCCACCAGGACACCGACATGATCTATCAGCCGCCCGGCGCGCCCGACGGCGAGCGGATGCTCATCGTCAACAACGACGAGAAGAGCTACCAGGTGATGGACGAGGCGACCATGCGCAGGCTCGGCAGCATGATGGGCGGCGCAGCCGGCGGCGGCAACATGAACGCCATGATGGCCGACGCGATGAAGAACCTGTCGCCCGAGGACCGCGCGAGGGCGATGGCGGCGATGAAGCAGTATGGCGGCGGCATGCCGCAGACTGCCCCCAGACAGCCGCAGCGGGATCTGCACCGCAGCGGCGGCACGGACACGGTGAACGGCATTCCGTGCACGCTGTGGGAGGAGACGGAGAACGGCGCGACGTCGGCGGAGCTGTGCGTGGCGAAGCCCGGCGCGATCAAGCACGGCGACGAGATCATGCCCGCGTTCAAGTCGATGACCGCCTTCATGCGCAAGCTGTTCGACAACATGCCCTCGATGCAGCGAATGGCCGACAGCACCATGGCGATGTACGACAAGATCGACGGCGTTCCCGTCCGCATACGGAACTACGACAACGGCAAGCTGCAGACGGAGACCGTGTTCAGCGACGCCACGACGCAGGATCTGCCGAAGAAGTTCTTCGGTCCGCCCGACGGCTATGCCCGCAAGGACATGATCCCCTCGCGCTAGGTTCTTGCCTTCGGCCGGCGCGGGCCGATCTCCCGGTGCGGGAACCAGTCAAGAAGGAGCGATTTCATGGCGGAATTGGAAACGGCGACATTCGCAGGCGGTTGCTTCTGGTGCACGGAGGCCGTGTTCCTGCCGGTCAGGGGCGTGAAGTCGGTGCGGTCCGGGTACATCGGCGGAGCCAAGGGAAATCCCACCTACCGGGAGGTCTGCTCCGGCACGACCGGCCACGCCGAGGCGGTGGAGATCCGCTTCGATCCCGAGGTGGTGAGCTACGACACGCTGCTGGACATCTTCTTCGCCACTCATGATCCGACGCAGCTCAACCGGCAGGGCAACGACGTGGGCACCCAGTACCGCTCGGCGGTGTTCACCCATTCCGAGGCCCAGCGGCAGGCCGCGGAGGCGGCGATCGGGCGGGCAGAGCAGGTCTGGGACGGGGCGATCGTCACCGAAGTGGCCCCCGCCGACCGGTTCTGGCCGGCCGAGGACTACCACCAGGACTATTTCGCCAACAATCCGGGCCAGCCCTACTGCCGCGTCGTTGTCGCACCCAAGGTGGCCAAGGCGCGCCAGAGCTTCGCCCATCTGCTGGAGAGCTGATTGCCGGGCGGTCCGGTGGCGGCTGGCGTCGGAAGCCCGGGACGGGCATGATCTCCGGCGCAGGGCACGCTTTATGGGGAGAGAGGCATGAAGGTCGTCGTCGATCGGGAGAAGTGCAAGGCCCACGGCCGTTGCTACACGTTCGCGCCGGATGCGTTCGAGCGTGGGCCCAAGGGCAAGGGCGTCGCCAGGCACGCGCATGTTTCCGACGACGACGCCGACCTGCTCGGCGCGGCGGAGACCGGCTTCATGATGTGCCCGGTCGGCGCGATCAGCGTCGATGAGGAATAGCGGCCCGGTCAGCGGCAATCTGTTCGCGTCGGTTCCTTCGCAGCTCGCCGAGGAGCAGTTCCTCGACCTCGCCGCCGGTCTCGGCGTGCGGATCGCCCGGATCGTCTCCACCGGGCACACGACCGAGTGGCAGCATCCGGCGGAGGACGAGTGGGTTCTGGTGCTGCGGGGTGCCGGCCGGCTCCGCTTCGAGACCGGGGATGAGGTGCTCTCCATGGGACCGGGCGACTGGTGTCATATCCCGGCGGGCCTCCGGCACCGGGTCGAATGGACCGACCCGGACGCTCCCACGGTTTGGCTGGCGGTCCACTTTCCGCCGGGAGGCGCCGCCTGAGCCGGACGTCTCAGCCGGCGACGGCGCGGGCGATCCAGTAGGTCAGGCCGGCCGCGATGTAGGCCATGGTCGCCAGGTAGAAGAACATGAACACCGGCCAGCGCCACGAATTGGTCTCGCGCCTCGTGATGGCGAGGGTGGACAAGCACTGGGGCGCGAAGACGTACCAGGCGAGGAAAGACAGGGCCGTGGGCAGCGTCCAGGCATGGCGCAGCGTTTCCACCAGGCTGGAGGTCACGGCATCGTCCGTGCCGCTCAGGGCGTAGACGGTGCCGAGGGCGGCGACGGCCACCTCGCGGGCGGCGAGGCCCGGAATGAGGGCGATGGAAATCTCCCAGTTGAAGCCGATGGGGGCGAAAATCTTCTGCAGCCCCTGACCCACCCAGGCGGCGGCGCTGTAGTAGATCGCCGGCTCGGTCGCGCCAGGCGGCGGCGGCGGGAACGACGACAGCGCCCACAGCACCACCATGGAGATCAGGATGATGCCTCCGGCGCGGCGCAGGAAGATGCGCGCCCGCTCCCACAGGCCCAGGGCGAGGTCGCGCAGGATGGGCATCTGGTACTTGGGCAGTTCCATCAGCAGCGGCTGGCTGGCGCCGCGCATCAGCGTGCGCTTGAGCACGGCAGCGATCGCCAGCGCGCTGACGATCCCGAACAGGTAGAGGGCGAACATCACCACGCCCTGCAGGCCGAAGGCGCCCAGCACCGGCCGATTCGGGATGAAGGCGGCGATGATCAGGGTATAGACGGGCAGCCGCGCCGAGCAGGTCATCAGCGGCGCGACGAGGATGGTAGTCAGACGGTCGCGCGGATTGTCGATGGTGCGGGCCGCCATGATGCCGGGGATGGCGCAGGCGAAGCTCGACAGCAGCGGGATGAAGGCCCGCCCGTTGAGGCCGACGCTGGCCATCAGCCGATCCATCAGGAAGGCGGCGCGGGCCATGTAGCCCGACGCCTCCAGCAGCAGGATGAAGGCGAACAGGATGAGGATCTGGGGCAGGAAGATGACCACGCTGCCCACGCCGGCGATGATGCCATCCACAACCAGACTGCGCAGCTGGGGATTGGAAATCCCGCTGGAGCCGAAATGCTGCAGCGAGACCATTCCCGCGTCGATCCAGTTCATGGGAACTTCGGCCCACGAGAACACGGCCTGGAACATCACGAACAGCAGGCCCAGCAGGATCAGCGGGCCGGCGATCCGGTGCAGGAAGACGGTGTCGAGGAGCCGGGTGACGCGGTGCTCCACCCCTTCGGACAGCACAGCGGCCCGGGCGATCCGGCGCGCTTCCCGCCGCAGCGCGCGGGCATCCCGCGGCAGCTCCGCGGACACGGCGGCGGCCTCGTCGGCGCGGGCGCGCAACTCGTCGACCCCGCTGGTCAGGGTCTCCACCAGGCTGCGGGTGCCGGCCCGGCGGACGGCCACCGTCGGCACAACCGGCATGCCCAGCTCGGCCGACAGCCGCTCGACGTCGACCACGATGCCGTCCCGTTCCGCCAGGTCCATCATGTTGAGCGCCAGCAGCATGGGGCGCTCGAGCCGTTTGAGCTCGAGCACCAGCGGCAGGTGGAAGGCCAGGTTGGTGGCGTCGACGACGCAGATGATCGCATCGGGCGCCAACTCGCCCTCGAACTGGCCGAGAACGACCTTCTGGGTGACCTCTTCGTCAGGGCTGCGGGGTGAGAGGCTGTAGCTGCCGGGGAGGTCGATCAGGTCGATGGCCGAGCCGCCCTGCGTGTGCAGCCGCCCGACCCGCCGCTCGACTGTCACGCCGGGATAGTTGCCGACCTTCTGGCGCCCGCCGGTCAGCGCGTTGAACAGCGCCGACTTGCCGCAATTGGGGTTGCCGACGAGAGCGAGGCGGTAGCTGGCGTGGACCGTCATCTAGGCGGGTCGACCTCGACCAGGATCGCTTCGGCATCGCGCCGGCGCAGGGCGATGATGATCCCGTCCACCTTGACGGCGATGGGGTCGCGGCCGACTGGTCCTTCGTGGCGCACTTCGATGCGCGCATCCTCGGCGAACCCCATGCGCAGCAGGCGCTGTTCCTGCTCGGGCGGCAGGGCGATCGCGGCCAAGCCGGCGATGCGGCCGGAATCGCCCGGCCTCAGTCGCCCCAGATCGCGGATCGTGACAATGGCGTCCATCATAGCTCCCGTGCAACTGCAAGTCATTCCTAACTCGTGTAGGAATGTAGCAGATTTGCGGCGATTGTTAAGACCTATTGTCGGTGTCGTAAATGATTAGCATCAAAACTGACGGTGTTTTGAGCGCTGTGGAACCGGCCGTGGAATATCCCGTTACCGTTACTACATCTAACGACAAAGCTTCACGGGAGAGCGACATGACGATCAGGGAACTGACGATATCTGTGGCCGCCGCGTCGGTCGTTGCCCTTGCGCTGGCGGGCACGGCCGCGGCGGACGAGAACGAACTTTCCAAGTACCAGCCCACCGGCGAGAAGCGACAGTGCATCGCGACCTACATGATCCACAACACCGATGTGATCGACAATGAGAACATCGTGTTCCGGATCAACGGTGGTGAGTATTACTTGAACCACCTTCCCCACAAGTGCTCGGGCCTGAAGATTCAGGATGGCTTCACCTACACGCTGCGGGGGCTCAACGAGCTGTGCAACGTCGATGTCATTACGCCGGTCAGCACCGGCGGGGCCATCTACGCGCCGTGCCCGCTGGGTGACTTCCAGAAGGTCAACAAGGTCAAGACTAAGTAGGCTTTTCTACTCGGGAAGCGGGATGTATTCGGTCTCGCCGGGCACCGGCGCGAAGCGTCCCGCCTTCCAGTCGTCCTTGGCCTGCTCGATGCGCGTCGGGCGGCTCGAAACCAGATTCCACCAGATGTGGCGGGGGCCGATCCCCGCGCCGCCCAGCAGCATCAGCCGCGCGCCGTCCGGCGACGCCAGGGTGACGGCGGCGCCGGGTGCGCACACCATCATCCGCCCGGCGGGATAGTCGGCGCCCTCGACGCTGACGCTGCCTTCGGCGACGTACACGGCCCGCTCCTCGTGCTCGTCGGTCAGGTCGAACGCGGCACCAGCCGGCATGGCGGCATCCAGGTAGAAGGTGGGGGAGAACGTCCTGACGGGCGACTCGGCGCCGTAGGCGGTGCCGGCGATCAGCCGCATGGGCACCCCTTCCACGTCGATCTCGGGCAACGCCGCCTTGGGATGGTGGTGGAACGACGGCTCGGTCTCCTCTGCTTCCAGCGGCAGCGCCACCCAGGACTGGATGCCGTGGATCCTGAAACCCCTGGCCCGGGCCTCGGGCGCGGTGCGTTCCGAATGGACGATGCCGCGTCCGGCCGTCATCCAGTTGACGTCCCCGGGCATGATGTTCTGCACGGCGCCGAGGCTGTCGCGGTGGAGCATCTCGCCCTCGAACAGGTAGGTGACCGTCGCCAGCCCGATATGCGGATGGGGGCGAACGTCGATGCCCGTTCCCGGCGCGAAGGTCGCCGGACCGAGATGATCCAGGAACACGAAGGGTCCCACCATCCGCCTTCGGGCGTGAGGCAGGATGCGGCGCACCTCGAAGCCGCCCAGGTCGCGGCCCCGCGGTTCGATGACGATGTCGATGGATGACGGCATGGCGCTCTCCTTCGGGCGAGGGCGAATCCTGTGCCCGGCGAGCGCCGTTGTCTAGCGCGGCTAGACGCCCTGGCCGCTGTTCATGCTGATGGCGAAGTCCGAGACGAACGGGTTCCATTTCCGCTCGTTGCCGAAGGTCGAGGTGGCGCCGTGGCCGGGGACGAAGGTGATGTCGTCGCCGTAGGGCCAGAGTTTCTTGGTGATGGCGTCGATCAGCTGCTGGAAGTTGCCGCGGGGCAGGTCGGTGCGGCCGATCGAGCCCTGGAACAGTACGTCGCCGACGATGGCGATGCGCGCCGTCGGGCTGACGAACACCACGTGGCCCGGCGTGTGGCCGGGACAATGCACGACGTCGAGCACCACTTCGCCCACGGTCACCGTGTCGCCGTCCTCGAGCCAGCGGGTGGGCACGAAACTCCGCGCCGGCGGGAAGCGGTACTGGGCGGCCGACTTGGGCAGGCTGTCGATGAGGAACTGGTCGGCCCTGTGTGGGCCCTCGATCGGCAGGTTGAGCTTCTCCGCCAGGTCGGCGGTGGCGCCGGCGTGGTCCAGATGGGCGTGAGTGATGAGAATCTTCTCCAGGGTCACGCCGTTCTCCTCGGCCACGCCCAGGATGCGGTCCAGGTCGCCGCCCGGGTCGCTCACCGCGCCGCGCATGGTCTTCTCGCACCACAGCACAGTGCTGTTCTGCGCGAAGGGGGTGACGGGGACGATGGCGGCCTTCATGAGATTGTCCTGACGCTGTCCAAGGTTTAGGAACACATAGCGCCCATGGGGGCGCATGACCAGAGGAAGCGGATGCGGGCGCTGCTGCAGCGGGTGACGGAGGCTGCCGTCACGGTCGACGGCGAGGCGGTCGCGGCCATCGGGCCGGGCCTGCTCGTCCTGGTCTGCGCCGAGGACGGCGATACGGAAGACGACGCCGGTTACCTCGCCGGCAAGATCGCGCGCATGCGCCTGTTCGCCGACGAGGCCGGCAAGACCAACCTCTCCGTGCTCGACGTGCAGGGCGAGGCGCTGGTGGTCAGCCAGTTCACCCTGGCTGCCGAGTGGCGCAAGGGCAACCGGCCCGGCTTCTCCCGCGCGGCGCCGCCCGAGCAGGCGAGGGCGCTCTACGAGGGCTTCTGCGCAATGCTGGCGGGCGAGGGCGTGCCGGTCCGCACCGGGCGCTTCGCGGCGTCGATGAGGGTCGCCCTCGTGAATGACGGTCCGTTCACCATCTGGATGGAGTCCCGGGCCTGACGGCGGCCGACCTAGCCCGCCATCAGTTGCATCACGATGGAGCCTGCGACCGTGGGCAGCAGCGTCAGGGTGATGACGCCTGCCGCCAGCGCCGGGCGACGCCGTGCGAGCCAGAGGCACCCGCCGGCCAGCGAAACGGCGAGGCCCGGCCACAGGACGGCGTAGTAGCGCGTCTGCGCGATCGTCATGTCGCCCATGTCCCGGAATGCGTTCCAGCCGAACCAGAGGTGAATCGCGAAGAACACGACCGTCGCCGCTGTGTAGCCCAGCGCCAGCGGACGGCCCGCCTTGCGGACGAACAGCCCGAAGACGGTGGCGGCGCCGATGAGGCTGAGCAGGCCGAGCGCGACCCAAGGCCTCGTGTTGGAGAATTCGACGGCCGGCCATTTGAGGGCCAGCGCCTGCACGAAGTACGCGACATAGCCCGCGAAGCCCAGGTCCGGGCGCAGGCCGACCGGGACGAAGAACTGCGCCGTATTGACGTAGAGCAGGTGGCCGGTCCGCATCACGGTTTCCAGGTAGGGCAGGGAGCCCAGCGCGCCGCCGGCGGCGAAAGCCAGAACCGTCCTCCGATCCAGCGCGTCGTCCCGCGTCCGCAGCAGCAGCACGGCGAAGGCGGCGGCGCCGAAAGCGACAAGCGCCGTCAGCTTCACCCAGCCAGCCACTGCAAGTCCGAGTCCCAGGAGCAGCCGGCCGGCGCTGCGGCGGGCGGGGCCACTGAAGACCAGGCCGGCGAAGACCAGCGAGCCGGCGAGCAGGGCCAGATTGTCGTTGTTGATCAGTCCGCCGACCACCGGCGCCTTGGGAAACGCGACCGCGAGGATGGTGAAATAGGTCTTGCCCCGCTCGGTCCCGAACAGCCGCCGGCCGGCCAGGATGGCGAGGAACGCCGCCCCGGCGGACAGCACCACGTTAAGCAGCCGCAGCGTTCGCGCCTGGGTGGGCCGTAGCGGGGGCGTCGGCGGGCCGGCAGCTGTGAAAAAACCTCGTCGTTCGTCCGGCGCGATCCGGACCCCCGTGTCCTCGAGGGCGATCTGGTGTAGACCGGTGCTCGTCATGCCGGCCTGCGGGACGGTGAACCGATGAGAAGCCGGATCGAGAGCGCAATATGTCCAGTGACCGCGACGAGTTGGCCAGTGCCGTGATCGACGCCTGCAAGGCCATGACCGCGGCCGGCGTCAATCATGGGACGTCGGGCAACGGCTCGGCGCGCTGGCGCGACGGCTTCCTGGTCACGCCGACGGGCATGCGCTACGAGGCGCTGACGCCCGAGCAGATGGTGTACGTGACGCTGGACGGGACTGCGCACGGGCCGCTCGCGCCGTCCAGCGAATGGCGCATGCACAGGGACATCTATGGGCACCGCCCGGAGGCAATGGCGGTGCTGCACGCCCATCCGCCCCATGCGACGGCGCTGTCGTGCCTGCGCGAGCCGATACCGCGCTTCCACTACATGGTGGCGGCGGCGGGCGGTCCCGACATAAGGTGCAGCCGCTACGCGCTCTACGGCGGCGCCGAATTGTCGGCCGCCATGCTGGAGGCGCTGGACGGGCGCCGGGCCTGCCTGCTGGCCAATCACGGCATGATCTGCTTCGGTCCGAGCGTGGAGAAGGCGCTGGCGCTCGCCGTCGAGGTGGAGGCGCTGGCGCGGCAATACTGCATCGCCCGGCAGACCGGCACGCCCGTACTGCTGAGCGAGGCGGAGATGGACGAGGCGCTGGCACGCTATGCCAGCTACGGAAAACAGCCGGGGGCAGAGGAATGATCGTCGAGGGACAGGCGCAACGCACCATCTGGGTCGACCGCGACGGCTGGTCGGTGAACATCATCGACCAGACCCGTCTGCCGCATCGGTTCGAGGTGGTCACCCTGCGCACCTTGGAGCAGGCGGCCCACGCCATCCAGGCCATGCTGGTGCGCGGCGCGCCACTGATCGGCGCGACGGCGGCCTACGGCGTCTGCCTCGCCATGCGCCAGGATTTCGGCGACGCCGCCCTCGGCAACGCCTGCGACCGGCTGCTGAGCACCCGGCCCACGGCGGTCAACCTGCGCTGGGCCATCGACGAGATGCTGGCCGCGCTCTACACGGTCCCGAAGGCGGGGCGGGTCGAGGCCGCCTACGCCCGGGCCGCCGAGATCGCCGACGCCGACGTGGAGACCTGCCGGCAGATCGGGGTGCACGGCTTGCCGCTCATCGAACAGGCGGCCGCTGTCCATCCCGGCCGGGCCGTCAACATCCTGACCCATTGCAACGCGGGCTGGCTGGCGACCGTCGACTGGGGCACGGCGACGGCACCCATCTACATGGCGCACGAGGCCGGCATCCCGGTCCATGTGTGGGTCGACGAGACGCGCCCCCGCAATCAGGGAGCCTCGCTCACGGCCTGGGAACTGGGCCAGCACGGCGTGCCGCACACGCTCATCGCCGACAATGCGGGCGGCCACCTGATGCAGCACGGGCTCGTCGATTTGTGCATCGTCGGGACCGACCGCACCACGGCGACGGGCGACGTGGCCAACAAGATCGGCACCTATCTGAAGGCCCTGGCGGCCACGGACAACGGCGTGCCGTTCTACGTCGCGCTACCGTCCACCACCATCGACTGGCGGCTGGAGAACGGCTTCGACATTCCCATCGAGCAGCGCAGCGGCGAGGAACTGTCCCATGTGACTGGCCGCACCAAGTGGGGCGAGAGCGTTACGGTCCGCATCACGCCGAAGGAGACGCCGGTGCGCAACGACGCCTTCGACGTGACGCCGGCCCGGCTCGTCTCGGGGCTCATCACCGAGCGCGGCGTGGCCGAGGCGAGCCGGGAAGGGCTAGTCGCGCTGTTCCCCGAACACGGCTGATCAGGCGTTCCCGTCGCCGGGGCCGCTCTCGGGCGGGCGGTTCGGGCGGGCGACGAGGCCTTCGACGATATCCAGCGCCACGGCGTAGTCGGCCGGATCGTCGCGCAGGAACGACAGGGTGGTCAGGCCGCCGATGAGGATGGATGTGAGGACGTCTGCCGCCTGTTCCGCGTCCGCCGTCCCGGAAGCGAGCCGCACACCCATGAGTTCCATCACCGCATCTCTCAGCAGCGAGACGGACCGGTCCCAGACCTCGCGCACCACCTTGAATTTCTCGGGGTTCCGCGAATATTCGACGAGGCCGAGAAAGGCCAGGCGGTAGCGGTAGTCGTCCTGCTGAAGCTGCTTGCTGGTCTCGATGAAGGCGAGCACCTTGTCGCGGGCCGTCGGTGCGTCCAGGACGGCGCGCCGGAGCTGCCGCAGGTTGTCCACCCCCTCGGTGTAGACCGAAACCAGCAGGTCTTCCTTCGACGCGAAATGGTGATAGATGGCGGCGCGCGTCACCCCGGCTTCCTCGGCGATGGCGTGCAGCCGCAGGTTCTCGAAGCCGCCCTGGGCGACATGCCTGGCGGCGACCGACAGGATGAGCGCGCGGGTTTCCTTGCCGTCCCGTCCCGCGGGCCTTCCCAGCGTCGCCGAGCCCGTCTTCTTTCTTCTCATACCGTGTCCCTGGCTTGCCTGGGCGCTTGCTTCAGACGGCGACCTGCCGTTCCCCAGCGTGTTCTCCATATCACATTTCCCCAACTTTGCGATTGACCGCACCAGCCGGGGCGATAAATTAACTGTCAAGTCAGTTATATATCATGGGGAGGATCGATGCTGACGCCCTACGACGAATTTCCCGCCCACCAGGCTTCCCGGCCGTTCAGTCACATACCGAGCACCGATTCGGCATGGGACGACGGCTATTTCTTCGGGCTGCAGGGACCCTCGCACGGCGTGTTCCTGTTCACCGGCATGCGCGTCAGCCCGAACACGGACATGATCGGCGGATATGCCGGCATCTGCGTGGGCGGGCGTCAGGTCACCTCGAGGCACTCGCGGGTGTGGCGCCCCAATTTCGCCACCGCGATCGGCCCCCTCTCGTATCGCTTCGTGGAGCCGTTTCGGGACATCCACCTGGTGCTCGAGGCGAACGGATCGCCCCTGTCGTTCGATCTTCACTGGTTGGGCAGCGGACCGGCCTATGAGGAGGCCCATCACGTGGCGACCAACAGGGGCCGCACCACCACCGACCAGACCCGCTACACCCAGGCCGGCACGGCGGAGGGATGGATCGCATTCGACGGCAGACGCTACGAGGTGGGCCCCGGGTCCTGGGGCGCGACCCGCGACCATTCCTGGGGTATCTACGACGACCGCCTGCCGCTGAAGGGCCTGCAGCAATGGCTGCCGCCGCGCGAGACCGTGGCGCGGCCCCGCGCGCTGAGGCTGTGGGTGCCGTTCCGGTCGCGGGACTACACCGGCTTCTACTGCTTCCATGAGGACGCCGACGGCAACAGCGGCGACCTCAACGACGTGTTCGGCAATCCGTTCGAGGGCCGCGTCGACTTCGGCTGGGACCGCGCGGTGCGCTTCGTCTCCGGCCGGCACGACCTGGAGTTCCATCCGGGCACCCGGGTGATGAAGCGGGGCACCGTGACGCTGGAGGATGAGGAAGGCGGCGTCTGGCGACAGGAGCTGGAGGCGGTCGGGATGCCGTGGTGCCCCTATACCATCGGCTATCACCAGGGAAGCTGGAAGGACGGCGGGACGCTCGCGACCTATCACGGCGAGGGCGTCGTCGCCGAATGGGACGAACTGGACGTGAGCCAGCAGCCCTTCGAGCTGACGCCCTACGGCTCCCCCCGGTCGGTGAAGATGCAGGGCTTCGAGTACCTGCTGAAGATCAGGAGCACCGACCCGCGGGGCCGCACCGTGGACGCTACCGGCCAGCTCGAGCTGTTCATCGCCGGCCGCTACGCGCCCTACGGTTTCGAGGCGGAGGGATAGGGTCATGCGGACGGATGATCTGAGCACTGGGTTCCTGGAGCGCTACCTGCCGGCGCGCCTCGGCTGCGGGGCCGTCGCCGTTACCGGCATTGTCAAGTTTCCGCGGGGCTCGTCGCGGGAAACCTGGTTCGTCGACTGCGACCTGCGCCGGGGCGCGGCGCGCGAGACGCAGCAGCTCGTGTTCCGGCGCGATTTCCCGGGAGGCAGCGTGTGCCCGATGCCGCTGCGCACGGAATTCGACATCTACGATCGCCTGAAGGGCTCGGCCGTCCCGGTCGCCGAGGTGCTGTGGTACGAGGACGACCCCGGCCTGCTGGAGGGACAGCGCCCGTTCTACGTCCGTCGGCACATCGAGGGCGACTGGCAGATTCCCCACTTCCAGGACCCGGATCCGCGTTACGACCGGTTGCGGATCGAGCTGGGGCGCGAGCACGTGCGCAAGCTGGCGCTCATCCACACCTGCGACTGGCAGGCGCTCGGCTTCGGCGAGCTGTTTCAGGTCCCGGCGTCGACGCGGGTTTGCCACGAGGCCATCATCGAGTCGGTCGAGCGCGAACTGGCGGCGTTCCAGATCGAGCCGTTTCCGCTGTTCCTTGAGGCCAAGGAGTGGCTGCTCGACAATCCGCCCGCGCCCGCGTCCCGCATCTCGCTGCTGAAGGGCACCAACGGCTACGGCGAGGAAATCTTCGCCGACGGCAGGATCGTCGCGATGAGCGACTGGGAACTCGCCCGGCTGGGCGACCCGGCCTACGATTGGGCCCAGCTCCAGGACTTCGCGGCGGACGTCGTCATCGACGGCGAGCTGGTCTGGGGCCTGCAGCCGGCGTTGGACTACTACGAGGAGATCAGCGGCATCCGCGTCGATCCCGCCTCCGTGCAGTACTACCGGATGCTCTATTCGCTGATCATGATGATGTTCTGCCACAACGCCGCCATTCCGGTGGTCCGGGGCACCGACCTGATGGCCAGGCTGTGCTGGCCGTCGACCGAAGTGCTCTACCGGGCGCAATGCATGATGGCTGCGATGGTCGGAGTCGGGCAGCCGCCGGCCCGCGTTCCCGGCCAGTTGGGAGGCTGAGCCATGCGCCCCAGGACCGACGAAATCCTGCGCAGTGTGTTGTGGACGTTTGACGAGTGGATCGTTCCCGAGGCGACCACGCCGTTCGCGAAAAGCCTGACGCTGACCATGGGCAACCTGCTGCGGCACGTGACCCTGCGGGTCGAACTGGAAGGCGACCTGCTGTTCGAGGACAACCGCGAACTTCGGGCCGTGCTGGGCCGGGTCGCGGACTACGCCGAGCGCGCCACGGTCGAGCAGCTGGCGTTAGGCGATCTCTGCATGCACCTGAACGTCGTGCTGGGCCGTACCTTCTGGGGTGGCGACGTCTATCCGTCCGTCGCGCGCCTGGTGGAGGAGGCGATGGCGCTTCGCGGGGCGTTGTCCGATGCGCTGCGCGTATTCCTGGCCCGGCGCGACGTCCTCCGCGACGATGCGGGATATCAGGTGCTGCGCCGGGAAATACGCGACTACCTTGGCCGGCAGCTGCAGCGCGAGGGGCAGATGATCGAGCCGGCGTTCACGGCGGATCGTCGCTGAGGGCAAGGGGCCGGAAGCGGTTCCGCCCGAAGTAGCCGGCGCTGAGCTGCCCTCAGGGCTCGACCCGGAAGACGTGCAGCCTGGGATCGGGCACCGGCGACAGCCAGCGAGGCACGTGCCCTTCCTCCAGCCGGGTGGCGAGTGCGTGGGGATCGTTGAGGTCGGGCAGGCTGTAGGGGCCCTCACCGACGCAGTACACGACATAGTCCACGTGCTCCCGCCGCAGCACCTGGTGGGCCGCCTCGTCCGACGGGGCGGCGAAGAAATGCAGCGTGGCGGTCAGGCCGTCCACGTCGCGGTGGTAGGGGGCGCCGAGCACCGAATGGTGGGTCCGCGCCATGATCATCGGTCCCATGTTGCTGGGCGCCATGATGGTGCCGGCCGGCAGGGCGTTCAGGTTCCGCAGCGACTCCGGCAGCCCGCAGTCGACCACCGTCCGCGCCCGGTCCTGCGGGGTCTGCTTGAGTGTCCGGGCGACGGTCACGGGCGTGAGCGGACTGAGCACCATGACTGCGACCGCCGCCGCCACCCGGGACAGCGTCCGCACCCGCCTGCGGACGCTCGAGTACAGGGCGTGATAGGCGGGCACGGCGCCGACGACCGCGATGGCGTTTGCCACAGTCGCGCCGCGGATCTGTAGCATGGCGACGCCGGTGGTGACCGCCAGGAACACGGCGAGCGGCCACCAGTGGGCCTCGTCCGGCCGTCGCACCAGGCTGACGGCGACGGTGACCACCGCGACCGCGGGCAGGACGTAGTACATCAGGAAGGACGTCAGGTCGTTGGCGGCGAGGTGGAAGGCCGACTGGGCCTCGCCGATGCCGGTCAGCCAGGACTGCGCCAGCTCCGGCGGAAGGGCGCCATAGGGGCCGCCCGCGCACTGCGGGAAGACCAGCAGCAGCGCGGCGGTGGCCAACCCCGCCAGCGCGACGGCGGCGACGCCCCGGGCGACCGGCCCCGCCAGCCGGGATTCGGCGGCCCACAGCAGCAGCCAGACGGCCGCCGCCAGGCCGGTGGCCATCGCGTAGACCAGCGACAGGGAATCGCAGGCGCCGACGAAATAGGGACCGCGCTCGACGTCGAGCAGCAGCAGCAGGCCGGTGACTGCGGCCAGCGAGACCGACGTCGCCACATTGGCCTTGATCATGCCCGGGCGGCGCAGCAGCCAGCCGACGCCGAGGGCGGCATAGGCGGCGAGCAGCTGCGGCAGCGCCTCGGCGCCGATGGCGAGGGCGACGCCGCCCGCCGCGCCGATCAGCACCGCCCAGCGCCGGCTGCCGCCTTCGTAGAGCCGGATGGCGCCGGCCAGCATCACCAGGGTCAGCAGCACCTGCAGCCCGTGGTGGTCGATCCGGCCGGGCATGAACTGGCCGGTGGCCGGCACCGCGAACGCCGCAAGGATCGGCGCCAGGTAGGCAGGTTCCTCGCCGAACAGCCGCGCCGCCATCCAGGTGACCAGCAGGATGAACGCCAGCAGGTAGAGGCTCGGCACCAGCAGCACCGCGGTGATGGCCGCATTGTCGCGGCCGGCGAACGGCTCCACCGCCGCCATCACGGCGCCCAGCGGCACGTCCGGCAGGCGCGACCAGTGCATGACCACGCCGTTCGGCGGGTCGAGCCGGTGCAGGGTGACGTCGCGCCATCCGGCCCCGTCCAGCCAGTTCTCCACCTGCACCAGCCTGGTGTAGTCGTCGCTGTCGGGCAGCTGGAAATGGGCCACCTGGCCGGCCCGGCCGATCATCATGGCGACGACGAAGATCAGCCAGATCATCACCGCCAGCGGCCACGGCCAGCTCTTCTTCCCGGCTTCCGAACGGATCATCCCAGCGCCCCATTGCCACGACCGAGCCGTGTTGTACCGCGACCGCGCCCGCACCGAAACCCGGAACAGCCGTTGACGGCGGGGCGGCGACTAACCCATAGTGGCCGTTCGTTCCAGGGGTGCCCGCAGGGCTGAGAGGACGCGGGGAAGAACCGCGCAAACCCTTAGAACCTGATCCGGGTCATGCCGGCGAAGGGAAGGAGCCTCCGACGAAAGGTTCTGCAGCCCCCGCGGCATCGCCCGAACTGCCATCGAGCGGAGAGTCCGAATGAACGACATCAGCGAAGCCCCGAAGATTTCCGTCACCACCGGTGCGATCCCGGGTTCGCGGAAGATCTACGTCCCCGGCGGCAAGGACGGCGGCCTGCGCGTGCCCATGCGCGAGGTGGCGCTGCACGAGACGGCCAAGGAGCCGCCGGTGAAGCTCTACGACACGTCCGGTCCCTATTCGGACCCGGATGTCGCCATCAACATCTACGAGGGCCTCAAGCCGCTGCGCGCCGACTGGGTCCGCGAGCGCGGCGGCGTCGAGGAGTACGACGGTCGGCACGTACGCCCCGAGGACAATGGCGGCGCCACCGGCAAGCACCTCGTCGCCGAGTTCCCGAACCTGCGCCGCCCGATGCGGGCCCAGGGCGGCGCCATGGTCACTCAGCTCGAGTTCGCCCGTGCCGGCATCGTGACCAGGGAGATGGAATACATCGCCATCCGCGAGAACCTCGGCCGCGAGCAGGCGAAGGAGGCCGCGCTGCGCGACGGCGAGTCCTTCGGTGCCGAGATTCCCGACTACATCACGCCCGAGTTTGTCCGCGACGAGATCGCCCGTGGCCGGGCGATCATCCCGGCCAACATCAACCACCCGGAGACCGAGCCGATGATCATCGGCCGCAACTTCCTGGTGAAGATCAACGCCAACATCGGCAACTCGGCGGTGACCTCCTCGGTCGCCGACGAGGTCGACAAGATGGTGTGGGCGACCCGCTGGGGCGCCGACACGGTGATGGACCTCTCGACCGGCCGCAACATCCACAACATCCGCGAATGGATCATCCGCAACTCGGCGGTGCCGATCGGCACCGTGCCGATCTACCAGGCGCTGGAGAAGGTGGACGGCGTCGCCGAGGACCTGACCTGGGAGGTGTTCCGCGACACGCTGATCGAGCAGGCCGAGCAGGGCGTCGACTACTTCACCATCCATGCCGGCGTGCGCCTGCCCTACGTGCCGCTGACCGCCAGGCGGGTCACCGGCATCGTCAGCCGCGGCGGCTCGATCATGGCCAAGTGGTGCCTGGCCCACCACAAGGAGAGCTTCCTCTACGAGCACTTCGAGGACATCTGCGAGATCATGCGGGCCTACGACGTCTCGTTCAGCCTCGGCGACGGCCTGCGACCCGGCTCGATCGCCGACGCCAACGACGCGGCCCAGTT
>WGNW01000019.1 GCA_016124315.1 Alphaproteobacteria bacterium | reverse complement strand
GCCGGTGATCGACGACCCGGCCAGGAAGCCCGAGGGCTGGCTGGAGTTCGGCCGGCCCACGGCACATCTGAACGTCAGGGAAGGCTTCGACATCCGGCAGTACCAGCCCGCCTATGGCCGGATGTTTCTGTTTCCCTCCTACTACTACCACGGAACGGTTCCGTTCCGCAGCGACGAGCGGCGGGTCTGCATCGCCTTCGACGTCGAGCCGCTGGCCTGAGGATCCATAAAGGGCTTGGTGAATCGGCCGGTTTCGTCCTTAATGTTGCAGCGCAGCGAACGCGGCCGGCAATCAGCGAGAAGGCTGCCGGCATCCACGGGCATTTCGGGGGAAGCGATTGGACGGCGCATCGAAAGTCCTGCCGATCGAGGGTGACGACGCCTCGGTGAACATCCTGGTCGTGCACGAGGACGCCGCTGTGAGGCGCAGGATCGACGCGGCGCTGCGGGCCCGGCCCGGCGCCGTGCGCGTGGGCCTTGCGAGCGACGCCGGAGCGGCCATCGACCTGCTGGACGAGCGGTCGTTCGATTGCGTCCTCGCCGGCCACGGAATCCCGCCCGACGGGGGAATCGACCTGCTGCGACGCATCCGGCGCCGCGCCGCAGGCCCCGGCCCGGCGGTGGTCGTCGTCGCGCCGCGGGTGGATACGGCGGCGCTGCGGGCCGCCATCGAGGCCGGCGCCCAGGGGGTCCTGTTCGCGGACGAGGCGGATCCGCAGGTGGTGCGGGGCGCGGTCGAGGTGGCGTTGGCCCGGCAGAAGCGCGAGAGCGAGCGGCGCGAGATCCTGGCTGCGCTCGGCCAGACCAACCTTCAGCTCACGGAATCGAACCGGGCGCTGCAGGAAAGCGAACAGCGGTTCCGCGGCGTGTTCCAGACGGCGCCCCACGGCATGGCGCTGGTGGCGCCGGACGGACGGTGGCTGGGCGTCAACCCGGCGCTGTGCAACATGCTGGGCTACACGGAAGAGGAACTGATCGCGCTGACCTTCCAGGACATCACCCATCCGGACGACCTCGACGCCGACCTCGCCTATGTGGAGCAGATGCTGGCCGGCGAGATTCCGTTCTACCGCATGGAGAAGCGCTACATCCGCAAGGACGGCGAGCAGATCTGGATCCTGCTCAGCGTGTCGCTGGTGCGCGACGCCGACGGCAAGCCGCTTCACTTCGTATCCGAGATCCTCGACCTCACCGACATCAAGCGGGCCCAGCAGGACTTGCAGAGGGTTCACCGGCTCGAGGCGATCGGCCAGCTCACGGGCGGCATCGCCCACGACTTCAACAACCTGCTGATGGCCATGCAGCTCAACCTCGAGGTGCTGAACGACCGGCTCGCCGCCGACCCGGAAGGGCTGGGGGCCGTCCGCATGCTGGAAGGCGCGCTGGAGCGGGGGACCGAACTCACCCGGCGGCTGCTGCAGTTCGCCAGGCGACAGCCGCTGCAGCCCAAGGTGGTCGACGTGAACGGCCTCCTCGGCGAGGCGGTGACGTTCATACGGCGCACCCTGCGGGAGGACATCGAGATCATTTCGTCGCTGGCCGCGGATCTGTGGCCCTGCGAGATCGATCCGGGCCAGTTCCAGAACGCCATCGTCAACCTGGCGGTCAATGCCAGCGACGCCATGCCGGCCGGGGGCACGCTGAGCGTCGAGACCGCCAACATCCGGGTGGAGACGCGTCGGGATGGCCCGGAGCCGATGGAGGCGGGGGACTACGTCCGTATCGTGCTGCGGGACACCGGCGTCGGCATGCCGCAGTCCGTGGTGGAGCGGGTATTCGAGCCGTTCTTCACCACCAAGGACGTCGGCAAGGGGACCGGCCTCGGCCTGAGCATGGTCTATGGCTTCGTCAAGCAGTCGGGCGGACACATCCGCCTTCACAGCCAGCCCGACAGCGGCACCACCGTGCGCATCCACCTGCCGCGCGCGGTGCGGGACGAGGTGGCCGGCGGAGACGAAGCGGACGAGGCGCCGGTCGCGTCCACCGGACTGGAACGAATCCTGGTCGTCGAGGACAGCGACGACGTCCGCCGCACCCTGGCGGCCATGCTGCGCAAGGAAGGCTATCAGGTCGAGGCCGCGGCGACCGGACGCGAGGCGATCGGGATCGTCGATCACGCCGGCTTCCGGCCGCAGATGCTGATCGCCGATGTGGTGCTGCCCGAGCGGATCACCGGGCGCGAGGTGGCCGAGGCCGTCCTGTTGCGGGTGCCCGACTGCCGCGTGCTGTTCATGTCCGGCTACGCCGAAAACGTGCTGGTGCACGATGGCAGGGTGGATCCGGGTATGGTCCTGCTCACCAAGCCGTTCACCAAGCGGACGCTGCTGGCCAAGATCGGCGAGCTGCTGGAGCGTCCGGGGTTCGGCTGAGGCGTCGAACCCGGCGTCAGTGGATGGTGGCGTCCGCCGTCGCCGCCGTCCAGGCATCGGGATCGGACACGGGGCAGGCGCTTCTGATGCCCGAAAGCCGGAAGCCACTGGCGGCAAGTGCCTCGGCCAGTGCGCGGGCGGGGGCCGCCGCCCGCCGTGCCCCGGCGGGGGTCAGGAAGGCCTCCAGCGGCGCGGCGAGGTCGAGCGCCGCGTGGGACTGGGCCAGCGCGAGCGTGCCGAGCAGGGCCATTTCGTCGCCGCTTACCGGGCCGCAGCAGGGCGCGTGTACGGCGATGCGCCGGGAGGCGCCTGCGGTCAGCGCCGCCATCAGGGCGTCGAGCAGGCCCATGCCATCGCGCGATACGGTGCGGGCATAGGCCTCCTCGAGCATGGCCAGAGCCCGCGGCTCGCTCTTGTGACCAAGCACCCATTTTCGGACGGACCAGAGGACGAAGCGGTCGGGGAAGGCGAGCCCGGCGGCGTCGGCGGTGGGGAAGGGGTGACCGGCTGCGGGATGGTGCTGCATGAGGGCGCCTTTCGTAACGATCCATCCATAGTAATTAATAATCATTATCAATATCAAGCCTGAATGCAGGCGGGCGTGTACATCTTCCTGTCGGGCCTCGCCTCGGCTACACTGCGCCAGGGATGTGCACAGGATCAGGGGATTTTGCATGAAGAAGCTTGTTTACGCGGCCATCGTCTCGGGTCTGGTGGGCGTGGCGTTCGCGCCGGCACGGGCGGATGAGGCCAAGCCCGAGGACGCGGTCAAGTATCGCCAGGCGATCATGAGCGTGATCGGCGGCCACACCGGCGCGTTCTTCGCCATCCTGTCGGGCAAGGTGCCTTACAACGACGCGCTCCCTTACCATGCGGACGCGCTTGCCGCCGCCACCGATCACGTCGGTGCCGCCTTCGAGCAGAACACCACCGGCTCGCACGCCAAGACTAAGGCCAAGGACGCCATCTGGGCCGCGGATTCCGACTTCTCCAAGCATGTCGAGGACCTGGAAAAGGCAGCTCACGATCTGTCCGCGGCGGTCAATGCGGGCGACCAGGAGGCCATCGGGGTTGCCGCGAAGGCGCTGGGCGGCGCCTGCAAGAGCTGCCACGACAAGTTCAGGAAAGACTGAGTCCGCCCGTCCGTTCGCGTCGCGCGGTCAGGAAAGGCCGACGACCACGGCGGCCACCAGTCCGGCCGTCAAAGCCAGCAGGACAAGCGCGAGCCAGAGGGGCCGGAACCGCAAGGTGTCGGCCCCTTCCGCTTCGCCGGCCCCGGTGACCATCGCCCGGATCAGGTTCTGTCGCTTGACCAGCAGATAGAACAGCACGGCCGCAACGTGGACCACCACCACCACCTGCAATGCCGAGAACAACAGGTGGTGGATGTGCGCCATCAGGTACGAGGTGTTGTCGCTGACCAGCCGGCTGAGCGGCCCCGACGGGCCGAAACCGGGCAGGTCGTCGTCGGCGGAGAACAGGCCGACCACCGGCATCGCCAGCAGCAGCAGCAGCATCAGCACGACCGACCACCCGCCCAGCGGGTTGTGGCCCGGCCAGTAGCGGTGCTCGCTGCTGAACAGCGATTTCGTGTAGCTCACCACGGCGGCCGGTCCCTTCACAAAATGGGAGAAGCGCGCGTTGGTGCTGCCGACGAATCCCCAGACGATGCGGAACAGCACCAGGGTCAGGATGGTGCAGCCGCTCCAGACGTGAATCGAGAGGTAGTCACCCGCCGAGGTCGAGATCTCGTGCATCTTCTCGGCGCTCCACCACGACACGCCCGCCAGCACGATGATGGCGATGTGAAAGAGCCTGACCGGCAGGTCCCAGATCTTGGATTTCAAATCTCGGTTCCTTTATTTGGAGTTCAGGAAACGGACCGGAGCGTCCGTCGCACCGCGTCAGACCAGCCCTCGAGCAGCCTGCCGCGCACGTCGGCCGGCATCGACGGCTCGAACCGCGCGTCGCGCCGCCAGAGGGTCTCCACCTCGTCGACGGACGACCACAGCCCGTGCCCAAGGCCGGCCAGGACGGCGGCGCCCAGCGCGGTGGTCTCGGTGGTGTAGGGCCGTTCCACCGGCGTTCCGGTGAGATCGGCGAGGAACTGCATCATCCAGCCGTTCGCAGCCATGCCGCCATCGGCGCGGATTGCCGCCACCTCGCCCGGATAGTCGGCCTGCATGGCGCGCATCAAGTCCTCGGTCTGGTAGCAGGCGGCCTCCAGCGCCGCCCGGGCGAGATGGGCGCGCCCGGTGTTGCGGGTGAGGCCGGAAATCTGGCCCCGCGCGTCCGGGTCCCACCACGGCGCGCCGAGGCCGGTGAAGGCGGGCACCATGTAGACCCCGTCATTGCCGGCGAGCGAGCGGGCGAGCCCTTCGCTCTCGGCCGAGGCGGCGATGAGGCCCAGGCCGTCGCGCAGCCACTGGATCGCGGCGCCGGCGATGAAGATGCTGCCTTCCAGCGCATAGGCGGGCTCGCCGCCCAGACGGTAGGCGACGGTGGTGAGCAGCCGGTTGCGCGAGGCGACGGGCTTGGCGCCGGTGTTCAGCAGTGCGAAGCAGCCGGTGCCGTAGGTGCTTTTGATCATGCCGGGCCGCAGGCAGGCCTGGCCTACCATGGCGGCCTGCTGGTCGCCGGCGACGCCGGTCAGCGGCAGTGCGGCGCCGAACGCCTCGGTCCGGCCGAAGTCGCCCGCGCTGTCCGCCACTTCCGGCAGCAGGGCGCGCGGCACGCCCATCACGTCGAGCAGCGCGTCGTCCCAGTCCTGGGTGTGGATGTTGAACAGCAGAGTCCGCGAGGCGTTGGTGGCGTCCGTCACGTGCCGCCCTCCGGTCAGCCGCCACAGCAGGAAGCTGTCCACGGTGCCGAAGGCCAGTTCGCCGCGCTCGGCGCGGTCGCGGGCGCCCGGCACGTTGTCGAGCAGCCAGCGCAGCTTGGTGCCGGAGAAATACGGGTCGAGCAGCAGGCCGGTGCGCTGCGTGAACAGCGCCTCGTGGCCCTGCGCCCGCAGTTCCCGGCACAGCGGCGCCGTCCTGCGGTCCTGCCAGACGATGGCGCGGTGAACCGGCTGGCCGGTCCGCCGGTCCCACAGCACCACGGTTTCGCGCTGGTTGGTGATGCCGGCGCAGAGCACCCTGCAGTCCTGTCGCTGCGCCTCTCCCAGCGCCTGCCGGCACACCTCGACGGTGCCCTGCCAGATGTCCTCGGGATCGTGCTCGACCCAGCCGTCGGCCGGATAGTGCTGCTGGAATTCCTTCTGCGCCAGCGCCACCACGTCGCCGCGCAGATCGAAGACCAGCGCGCGGCTGCTGGTCGTCCCCTGATCGATAGCCAGTATGGCGCGCCGCTCGGTCATGCTAGGACTATGCTATGGAAGACAGCCAAAGCCAATCGGTTGACCTTCTCGTCGTCGGGGGCGGCATCAACGGGGTCGGCATCGCCCGGGATGCCGCGGGGCGCGGCCTCTCCGTGATGCTGTGCGAGCGGGGGGATCTGGCGGGCGCCACCTCGTCGGCGAGTTCCAAGCTGATCCATGGCGGGCTTCGCTACCTCGAGCACTACGAGTTCGGGCTGGTGCGCAAGGCGCTGCACGAGCGCGAGGTGCTGCTGCGCACGGCGCCCCACCTCGTCCGGCCGCTGAGCTTCGTGCTGCCCCACGGCATCGCTTCGCGCCCGGCCTGGATGCTGCGCGTGGGCCTGTTCCTCTACGACCGCCTGGGCGGGCGGCGGCGCCTCCCCCGTTCCCATGGCATCAACCTGCGCAGCCATCCCTCGGGCGCGCCGCTGAGGGACGAGTTCTCCAAGGGCTTCGTCTATGCCGACTGCTGGGCCGACGATTCCCGCCTCGTGGTGGTCTCCGCCGTCGACGCCGCGGCACGCGGCGCCGATATCCGCACCCGGACGGAGGTCGTCGACGCCGCCAGGGAGGACCGCCAGTGGCGCGTTGCGCTGCGCGACCGGCGGACCGGCGCCGAGACCCGGGTGGCGGCGCACGCGCTGGTCAATGCTGCCGGGCCGTGGGCCGCGAGCCTCAATGCCGAACGGCTTCACCTCGGCGGCGGTCGCAAGCTGCGGCTGGTCAAGGGCAGCCACATCATCGTGCCGCGCGTCTCGCGGACCGACGACGCCTACCTGCTGCAGCACACCGACGGTCGCGTGGTCTTCGTGCTGCCCTTCGAGGAGCGTTTCTCGCTGATCGGCACAACCGAGATCGAGCTGCCGCGGATGCCGGAATCCGTCGACATCTCGGCGGAAGAGATCCTCTACCTGTGCGAGGTCGTGAACCGCTATTTCCGCAAGCCGCTCGACGCCGGCGACGTGCTGTGGTCGTTCGCCGGCGTGCGGCCGCTGGTGGACGATGACGACCGGAACCCCTCCGCCGTCTCGCGGGACTTCCTGATCGAGCTCGACGCGCCGGCCGGCCGGGCGCCGCTGCTCTCCGTGCTGGGCGGCAAGCTGACCACCTACCGGGTGCTCGCCGAGGAGGCGATGCACGCCCTGCGCAGGTTCCTGCCCCGCCATGCCGGCGCCTGGACGGACGAGGCGCCGCTGCCGGGCGGCGACATGCAAGGCGCCGACTTCGCCGCGTTCCTCGCCCAGCTCATCGAGATGCGTCCCTGGCTGCCGTCCAACCTCGCCCGTCGTCTCGCGCACGCCTATGGCACGCGGATCGAACACATCCTGGGTGGCGCTGCCGGCCTGGACGATCTCGGGACCCACTACGGCGATGGTGTGTACGAGGCCGAAATCGGTTATCTCTTGCGGCATGAGTGGCTTGAGACCGTTGACGACCTGCTCTGGCGGCGCTCCAAGCTGGGGCTCGTGGCGGCGCTGGAGACCGTCGAGGCGCTGCGGGGGCGACTGAACGGGTGAGGGGAACCGGCGTTTCGATGAGGGCGACAGGCTTGACGGCGCTGCTGGCGCTGGCAAGCGCGTTGTGGACGGGCGGCCCGGCCGCGCAGGAGCGGGCGGTGCGCGTCCGCCCGGCGGGCCAAACGGACGAGGCGTCGCAGCAAGTCCGCATCGCGGCGACGACATCGGATCCGGACTACGGCTACCGGTCGTCGGATCCCATCCTGCTGGGCGGCATGGCTGAGCACGACTTCGACCGCCGGCTCGACAACTACTTCCAGCTGCTGCGGAGCCCCGAGGGCGAGCCGCTGACCGTGGTGGTCGGCGACACCTGCTGCCCGTTCCGGCCGGCCGGCAGCGCGGACGTCATGACGCTGCAGGTGGTCGATGCCGGCGTCGACGGGGACCGGCCCTACCGGTTCTACGTGAACGGCTTTCAGAGCGGCACGCTCTACGCGCCGCGGGGCCTGCTCGCAGCCAGGAACCGGGAGGACCTCGAGGCGATCGACGGCGCGCTGGACAACCTCCGCTCGGGCTTCGTCGACGGCGCCATCAACGCCCTGAAGCCCCTCGCATCCGCCGGTGACGCCATGGCCCAATTCCATCTGGGCCGCATCCTGGCCGACCGGAAGGATTTCCGCGGCGCCTACGAGTGGTTCCTGAAGGCGGCCCAGGCGGGCCACAGCGTTTCCCAGGCGACGGTCGCCCACATGCTGGAAAGCGGCACCGGCGTGGCGCAGGACCGCAAGGCGGCGTCGCTGTGGATCCAGCGTGCCGCCGCGAACGGCAATACGGGCGCCCTGATGCGTCTTGCCCTCCAGACGCTGTCCGGCAATCCCTCCGCCGCCGATCTTGCCAAGGCGGCGGGCATGCTGCAGCTCGCCGCCGACCTGGGCGATCCCGCGGCGCAGGCCGCCTACGGCATCATGCTGATCCAGGGCAAGGGCGTGGCGCAGAACAACTTCCTCGGGCTGATGTGGCTCGATCTGGCGCGCAAGGCGGGCGATCCCAACGCCGTCGACGTCTATCCGCGTCTCTCGGCGCTCCACACCGCCCAGACCATGGCGCGTGTGGAGCAGATGGCCGAGCAATGGTCCCAGCGAAACGCGCCGCCGCCGTCGGTCGACGAGGCCCTGGTGGGCCTGCCTGCCCGCGGAAAGGCACCAGCGTCGCCCTGAGCGACCGATTTTTTTGAAACAATCGTTTTATGACGCGTGCCCTCTGCATCGGAGGGTGCTAGAACGGGGGCGTCCGGGCGGCAGGGGACGGGTCTCGTCCGGCGGGCTGGGGACAGAAACCGGGGAGACACGGAAATGAAACTTCTGACGCCGATCCAGCTCGGGCCGATCGAGGTCCGGAACCGGGTCGTCTCGACCGCGCACGCGGCCTTTCTGGAGTTCTTCAATCCGATCTCCGACGGCGAGCGCTACATGGCCTATCAGGAGCGCCGGGCGCAGGGCGGCGCGGGCATGATCATCTTCACCGCCATGCACGTCCACGAGTCGAGCCAGATCCCCTATCACTTCGTGTTCGACGCCAAGACGATGGCGCCGAAGTTCCAGCAGATTTCGACGCGCATCCACCGGCACGGCGCCAAGTGCATCTCGCAGCTCTTTCATTTCGGCGCCCAGGGCAAGTCGAACCAGCACGACGACTACCATCCGCTGTGGAGCTTCTCCGGCACCACCACCCTGGACGGCGAAATCACCCACAAGATGACCGGCGACGAGATCGAGGAGGTCATCGACGGCTTCTGCCTGGCGGCCAAGGTCGCCACCAAGAACGGCATGGACGGCGTCGAGCTCCACGGCACTCACGGCTACCTGATCCAGCAGTCGTTCACGCCCTACGCCAATTTCCGCGACGACAAGTGGGGCGAGCCGCTCTACTTCGTCAGGACGCTGGCGCAGCGGGTGCGCGAGGCCATCGGTCCGGACAAGGTGATGGGATTTCGCATCTCGGTGGACGATTTCGTCGATCCCGCCAATGGCGGCGTCGGCCCTGACCGCCTGCGCCGGATCGCCTCGGAGGTGATCGGCACCGGGCTCTTCGACTACCTCAATCATTCGGAAGGCTCGGGCGGCATCCACTACGCGCGCGCCATCGGCTCGTTCCGGCACAAGTTCGGGCAGTACCTGCCGCTCACGCGGCTGCTGCGCGAGGCGGTCGGCGGCAAGGTGCCGGTCATCGGCGTCAGCAAGATCCCGACGCCGGACCTGGCGGAACAGGCGCTGCAGGCAGGCGACTGCGACATGGTCGGCATGACCCGCGCCCAGATCGCAGATCCCGACCTGGTCAACAAGGTGGCCAGCGGAAAGGCCCACCGGGTGCGCACCTGCACCGGCTCCAACCAGGGCTGCTTCGACCGGGCGTCGTTCGGCATCACCTGCTTCCAGAACCCGGAAGTGGGCGAGGAGAACCGCTTCAGGGAGCTCGACGTGCCGATCGACCGCATCAAGCGCGTGCTGGTGATCGGCGGCGGCCCCGCCGGCATGAAGGCGGCCGAGATCGCCGCCAAGCGCGGCCACATGGTCACCCTCGCCGAGGCCGGCTCCCGGCTTGGCGGCCGGTTGAACCTGGTGGAGAGCGCGGGCGATTCGACGAACCTGCTGAGCGCCGTTTCCTGGATCGAGGAGGAGATGGCGGGGCTGCCCGTCAAGCTCCTGATGCAGACCGTGGTCGACGAGGACTTCGTCAGGGATTTCAAGCCCGATGCGATCATCCTCGCCACCGGCGCCTACACCACCGACGAACTGAACATCCAGACCGATGGCTCGATCCAGGTCCTGACCACCGACGACGCGGCGGCGGGCACCTTCGAGGGCACCAGGTTCGAACTGAAGGGCACGACGTCGCTGATGGTCGACCTGCGGGGCAACTACGAGACCGCCCTGGTGCTCGAGTCCCTGGGACGGCGCGGCAGCAAGGCCACCGTGGCGACGCCCGGCGCGTCGTTCGGCCGCAACCTGGGCCCGTCCCACGTGGACGACTTCTACCGCACCGTCATGCCCGAACTCGGCATCCGGCTGCTGCCCTCCACCAGCCTGACCAAGATCAGCCAGGGCCGGGTGCATCTCCGGAACAGCGTGTCGGGCGAGGAACAGGAGGAGTTCTTCGACTTCATCGTCGCCGGGACCTCGCCCAAACCCAAGGACTCGCTCTATGAGGTGCTGAGCAGGCATGCGCCGACCACCCTGGTCGGAGACGCCGTCGCGCCGCGCGACGCCATGATGGCGTTTCGCGAAGGCGACAGGGCGGGGCGCACGGTCTGAGCCGCCGAGACAAACCCGATAACCAGTGACGACAGAGGATTGGATGTCTGACACGGAACGATATGTCGCCGACCGCATGGCGCTGATGGACGTCATGCTGAAATACGCCAAGGGCTGCGACGAGCGCGACCTGGCGCTCTACCGCTCGGTCTTCGCCGACGATGCGGTGATCACGGGTTTCGGCGACACGACCTACAAGGGCGGCGACGCCTGGACGGAATACGTCGTCGGTGCGCTCAACCGGTTCGGCCCCACCCAGCACATGCTCGGCCCGCAGCTGGCCACCATCGACGGCGACACCGCCGAGTGCCGCACCGACGTGCAGGCCACCCACTACCTGAAGGACCAGCCGGGCACCACGCTCACCCTGTGGGCCACCTACGAGACCCGCATGCAGCGCATCGGCGGCGAATGGAAGATCGTCCGCCACCATTTGGTGCCGCGCGGCACCCGCGTCCAGGCGGACTGAGCGGGTCGGGGAGCGGGGACGGCTCCGTCCCTACGACCGGAAAACCACGGTCTTGGTGCCGTTATTGAGGATGCGGTGCTCCGCGTGCCAGCGGACGGCGCGGTTGAGCACCACGCTCTCGATGTCGCGGCCGATCCGCACCATGTCGTCCGGCGTCTGGGTGTGGTCGATGCGCTCCACCGACTGCTCGAGGATCGGCCCCTCGTCCAGGTCGGGCGTGACGTAGTGGGCGGTGGCGCCGATCAGCTTGACGCCGCGCGCGTGGGCCTGGTGGTAGGGCCGGGCGCCCTTGAAGCTGGGCAGGAACGAGTGGTGGATGTTGATGGCCTTCCACTGCAGGGTGCGGCACAGGCCGTCGGACAGGATCTGCATGTAGCGGGCGAGCACCACCAGGTCGATCTCCAGCGAGTTCACCAGCTCGCGGATGCGCTCCTCCTGCTGCGCCTTGGTGTCTGCGGCGACCGGCAGGTACTGGTACGGGATGCCGTGCCATTCCACCAGCGAGCGCATGTCCTCGTGGTTGGACACCACCGCGCGGATGTCGATGGGCAGCGAGCCGGCGCGCCAGTCGTGCAGCAGGTTGTTGAGGCAATGGCCGAACCTGCTCACCAGCACCATCACCCGGCACTTCTGGGCGGCGGGCACGATGCGGAAGTCCATGGAAAACTTCTCGGCGACGGTCAGGAATTCCTGCTGCAGCTTGTCCCGCGCCGGCAGCCTGGGTCCGCCGGCATGGAACACGGTGCGCAGGAACGACCGCTTGGTGTAAGGGTCGGCGTAGTGCGCCAGCTCGGTCAGGAAGCCGTCGCGCTCGGCGAGGAATCCGGTGACGGCGGCGACGATGCCGGTGCGGTCGGGGCAGGTGAGGGTGAGGACGTAGCTGTCTTGCGGGCCGTTCATGGTCTTCTCGTTGGCGCCGGAGGGAGGCGGACCGCCTCAGGCGGCCAGCGCTTTTGCCCTGTCCTTTAGCCACATCCAGAGCCCGGCCGCAAGCGAGCGGTCGACGAGAAGCTCGTAGGCGTCGCCCTGGGCGCGCAGATGGATCAGCACGTCGATGCCGGCGACCTGGGTGGCGGCGAAGCGCCCGGCGCCGAACGCCCGGCGGTGCAGGTCCAGTTCGCATCCCCTGACCAGCAGGGCATAGGCGAGCGGCCCGGTGATCTCGACGGAGACGTAGCCGTCGCTGACGTCGTTGACCGCGGCCTCGAAGCCGGCCGAGGTGCGAATCAGCCGGTCGCCCAGGCCGTGGGACCGCTCGTAGCAGACCAGCCAGGTGTTGGCGGCGAGCATCAGGCAGCACGGATCGTCGGCCGTGGTGCTGTCGGGTGTGGCAGGCAGGGAAGTGCCCAGGGCGGTCGCCACATTGCGCGCCACCGCCTCGGTCCCGTCGGTGACCACCAGGATCTTCCGCCGTCCGGGATTCTCGCGCACGTCGAGCCCTTCCCGGCGGATGCGGGCGGGCTGCTGGTCGGACCACTCGGAGGCGAGCGGCGAGACGGGCTTCACGTCAACCAAAACGCCGCCTCCCGCTCGGGTCGAAGACGAATGGCTTGACGATCCGGGCGGGCACGCTGCCGCCCTTGGCGACGACGCGCACCGTGTCGCCGAGGCGCTGATGGCCGTTGGTCAGCAGCGCCAGCGTCACCGGCTGGCCCACGGCATCGCTGTCGAAGCTGATGGCGATGCGGCCCTGGCGGGTGTCGGCGCTGCCGTCGAGCGGCGCCACCACGCCGCTCTGCGGCAGCACGATGGCCGCGTCCTCGCTGCGCAGCGCGACGAGCTGAAGCCGGTCCTGCGGGCCGCTGCGGGCCCGGGCGAGGGCGTTCTTGCCGACGAAATCCGCTTGCTTCGGCCGCCATTTCCCGGTGGGGTCCAGATCGAACGGCGTCAGGCTGCGGGGGGCGACGGCGGGAATGTCGAGCCGCCCCTTTTCCGCCGACAGCCGGCTCAGCGCGATCTCGCCCACGGGCCGCAGGCCGAAGCGCGCGCCGATCGACAGCAGCGTCTCGGCCAGCGGCTGCCCGAAATTCGCCGGGACGCTGATCTCGTAGCAGACCTCGCCCACATTGCCCGTCCGGACGATGCGGACGGGCGCGCCGCACAGGGTTCCGGTGCGCAGCGCGAGGAACGGGAAGGCCGCGGTGGACACGTCGATGTCCCGGTCCAGCTCCAGCAGCACCTGGCGCGCCCGCGGGCCGGCGACGGCGAAGGTCGCCCAGGCCGAGGTGACCGGCGAGACCTGCACGGAAAGCGACGCCAGGTCGCTGGTCAGCCAGCTCTCGAA
Organism: Alphaproteobacteria bacterium; assembly: GCA_016124315.1. Classification (GTDB taxonomy): domain Bacteria; phylum Pseudomonadota; class Alphaproteobacteria; order SMXS01; family SMXS01; genus RI-34. The sequence goes on along the minus strand of WGNW01000019.1, from coordinate 16,406 downwards.
CCATTCGCGCACCGGTTCCGCATTGCCCGGCGAGGTATGGACCAGGAAGCGGGTGTCCTCCAGACGCACCACCACGCCGTGGTCGACCACGGTACCGCCGTCGTCCAGCAGCCGGCCGTAGCGGGCGGTGCCGGTGGGGAGGTCGGCCATGGGCGTGCAGTACATCCAGTCGAGGAACTCGGGCGAATCGTCGCCCGACACCTCGATCCGTCCCAGCAGCGACAGGTCGATCATCCCGGCGGCGGCGCGCACGGCGCCCATTTCCGCCATCACGGTTTCCTCGGCGGCGACGCCGTCGACCGGATAGTAGGCCGGGCTCAGCCATCCGCCCGTCCGCCGGAAGGCGGCGTCGCGGCCGGCATAGAGCGGATGGGCGGGCAGCAGCCGCAGCACGGGCTCGGGCTTGGGGTCCACGTTCATGGTGACGAAGTCGAAGCTCACCAGAGGCTTGGGCGGCGTCATCAGGGTGTCGGCGATGCCGCCGAGCCAGGTCTCCTCCGGCGAGCGGCTCGCCGAGGAATGATCGCTGATGGTCATGTCGCGGCGCAGGTCGACCCATTGGCGCGCCCGGTTGCTGAGGCCCGACTGGGGCACCTGCCAGAGCGGCAGCGTGGTGGGAAAGCCCGGCTGCGCGTCGGTCTCGGGCACGGTGATGTCTTCGCCGCCGGTGAAGCCGGCGGAGCGGGCCGCGGCAGCGCCGGCGTCGCGCCCCGACTGCAGGGCGAAGGCGAGCGCGCCGTTGCCGGTGACGCTGCCCGCCACGTGGGAGACTGCGCCCGTCTCGCCGGCGACCATGGCCGCGCAGTCGGCGTTGTAGACGATGCTGCCGCCGGCCTGGCGCAGCAGGTCGGTGCGAGGGTTCCAGCCGCCCGACGCGGCGATGAGCCGGCAGTCGAAGCGCCGGCGCTCGCCGTCCACCCGGCCGTCGCCCAGATGGTTCACCTCCAGCCCGTTCACCTGGGTGTCGCCCAGCACCCGCGTGACCACGTGGCCGGCGAACAGGTTGATGCCCCGGTCGCACATGGCGGCGATCATCTCCGCGCGGATTTCGCGCCTCGCGTCGATCACCGTCTCCACGGGAACGCCGTCGTCGTGCAGGCGGGCTGCCAGTTCCAGGGTCTTGTCGTTGTTGCCGACGACGGCGACCGGTCCGCCGGCCGGCTCCAGTCCGAAATGGTGCGAATAGGAGAGCAGGCCGCTCGTCAGCATGACGCCGGGCAAATCGTTGTCCGGGAAGACCATCGGACGCTCGATGGCGCCCGTCGCCAGCACGACCTGCTTGGCGATCACCTTCCAGACCTGCCAGTGCTGCCGCGCCGAGCCCGGGCCCGCGTCGCCCGTGGCGGCGCGCAGCACGATCACGTGGCCCCGGTTGTCGAGCCCGGTGACGGTGCTGCGATTGAAGATCTGCACGTCGGGCAGGCTGCGCAGCGCCTGCTCGGCATCCGCCAGCCAGGCGTCGCTGGTCATCCCGTCGATCCCGGCAGTGCACCAGAGCAGGCTGCCGCCCAGGCTGGCGTTGTCGTCGGCCAGGATGACCCGCGCGCCCGCATATCCGGCGGTCAGCGCCGTCATCAGGCCGGCCGGCCCGCCGCCGACCACCAGGACGTCGCAATGGGCGAATCCCGACTCCGAGGTGAAGTGGGGCGGCATCGGCGCATGGACCGGATCGGCGGCAGGCGCTTTGGGCTGGTCGCGGCGCAGCCGTTCCAGCAGTGTCGGCGGCGGCCAGGGCAGCAGGCTCTCGGCGGCCATGCCCTCGCAGAGGTCCACCTCGGTGGCGAGGACGATCCGGCTGCCGCTATTCTCCTGCAGCTTGAGATAGGCGCCCTGGTCGGCGTGAAAGGCGCCGCTTACCCCGCGGGGCCGGTTGTGGCGCAGGCTGCGGCCGATGATGGCGACGTCGCTGGCCAGCAGCGCCGACGCCAGGGTGTCGCCGGCCAGGCCGGTGCAGGGCCGGCCGTTGAAGGTGAACGGGATCGGCCTGGAGCGATCGACACGGCCTCCCGATTCCCGTCGGCGCATTAAGGCTGGCATCTGTAGGTCTTGCCTGTAAAACCGGTGGTCTGGCACATTGTCGGCGGCTCGCCCAACCTGTTCTATCAGGAATTTCGGCGGGGTGAACACCCTTCGTGCGAGTGCCTCCACCACATAACAAACAACTCGGGGACAGATTTCATGACACAAGCTGCGACTTGGGAGACGCAGGGCCCGGTCGGCGTCATCACCGTGGACAGCCCGCCGGTGAACGCCCTTTCCGCCGCCGTCCGCCAGGGCATCCTCGCCGGCGTGATGGCGTTGGACGCCGATCCCGCGGTCAAGGCCATCGTCCTGCTGTGCAACGGCCGCACCTTCATCGCCGGCGCCGACATCACCGAGTTCGGCAAGCCGCCGAAGGGCCCGCCCCTGCGCGAGGTGCACGAGGCCATGGAATACGCCTCCAAGCCCATCGTTGCGGCGATCCACGGCACTGCGCTGGGCGGCGGCCTGGAGACGGCGCTCGCCGCCCATTACCGGGTGGCCGTGCCCAGCGCCATGGTCGGCCTCCCGGAGGTGAAGCTCGGATTGCTGCCGGGCGCCGGCGGCACCCAGCGGCTGCCGCGCCTGATCGGCCCGGAACGGGCGCTGAAGGTGATCGTCGACGGCGATCCCATCCCGGCGCCCCAGGCCAAGGAACTGGGCATCGTCGACGCCCTGGTCGACGGCGACCTGAAGCAGGGCGCGATTGCCTACGCCGAGATGCTGGTGAAGGACGGCGCGCCGGTCCGCCGGGTGCGCGACGTGCCGATCGACGCCTCCCGCCTGCCGGAGAACTTCTTCGCCGACTTCCGCAAGGGCATCGCCCGCAAGACGCGCGGCTTCCCGGCGCCCGAGCGGATCATCCAGTGCATCGAGGCGGCCGTCGACAAGCCGTTCGAGGAAGGCATGAGGATCGAGCGCGAGGGCATCACCGAGCTGATGGCCAGCACCGAGTCGAAGGCGCTGCGCTACATGTTCTTCGCCGAGCGCGAGGTCGCCAAGATCCCCGACGTGCCGAAGGAGACGACGCTGCGGCCGATCGCCAAGGCGGCGGTCCTCGGCGCCGGCACCATGGGCGGCGGCATCGCCATGAACTTCGCCAACGCCGGCATTCCGGTCACCGTCGTCGAGGCGGGCCAGGAGGCGCTGGACCGCGGCCTCGGCATCATCGAGAAGAACTACCGCAACACCCAGGCCAAGGGCCGCCTCACCGCCGAAGAGGTGGACCGGCGGCTGGGGCTGATCACCGGCAGCCTGCGCTACGAGGACCTCGCCGACGCGGACATCGTCGTCGAGGCGGTGTTCGAGAACATGGACGTCAAGAAGGACGTGTTCCGCAAGCTGGACGCCACCCTGAAGCCGGGCGCGATCATGGCCTCGAACACGTCCTACCTGGACCTCAACGAGATCGCCGCCGTCACCGGCCGGCCCGGGGATGTCATCGGCCTGCACTTCTTCAGCCCGGCCAACGTGATGCGGCTGCTGGAGATCGTCCGCGGCGCCGAGACCGCCAAGGACGTGCTGGCCACCTGCATGGCGCTGGCCAAGACCATCGGCAAGATCGGCGTGGTCGCCGGCGTGTGCCACGGCTTCATCGGCAACCGCATGCTGGCCCGCTACAGCGGCGAGGCCAACAAGATACTCTGGGAGGGCGCCACGCCGCACCAGATCGATTCCGTCCTCTACGGGTTCGGCATGCCCATGGGGCCGCTGCAGATGGGCGACCTGGCCGGTCTCGACGTCGGCGCGCGGGCCCGCAGCGAGTTCCCGGACCTGTTCCCCATCGATCCGAAATATCCGGTGATCGCCGACCTGCTGGTCGAGCGCGGCCGTCACGGCCAGAAGACCAAGGCCGGCTTCTACAAGTACGGCGACGACCGCAAGGCGGTGCCCGATCCCGAGGTGGAGCGGATCATCGCCGAGGAGGCTGCCAAGCGTGGCATCGAGCGGCGGGAAATCTCGGCCGAGGAGATCATCGAGCGGTGCTTCTACGCGGCAATCAACGAGGGCGCGCGGGAGCTGGAGGAGGGCATCGCGCTGCGCCCCTGCGACATCGACATCATCTGGATCAACGGCTACGGCTTCCCGTCCTACCGGGGCGGGCCGATGTTCTACGCGGACACCGTCGGCCTCGACAAGGTGCACGCCGCCGTCGAGAAGTACCGCCAGCGCTACGGCGACCGGAGCTGGAAGCATTCCTGGCTGCTGGAGAAGCTGGCACGGGCCGGAAAGGGCTTTGCCGACTGGAAGGATTTCGTCTGAGGCCACAGATGTCAGGAGGCTCTTGCCCGGCTCGGCAGTCGGTGTAATTTTTCGATTGTGAGGGCGTTTCCGACGGGGCGGAATTTCCGCCTGCCGGGAGCCGTCTCCATCGCGACGCGCTGTCCGGGGGCGTTTCCTTCAGGGGGTCGGAAACAGTCTCGGAACCGACGATCCCCCCATGCCTTTCGAAGGGTCAAATGGACCAAGCCAGACCGCAGACCATCCGCCTCGAGGATTATCGTCCGCCTGCCTTCGGCATCGACAGCGTCGACCTCCGGTTCGACCTCGACGAGCAGGCCACCACGGTGACCTCGCGCCTTCACGTCCGACGGCTTCGCGCCGAGGATCCCCTCGAGCTGGACGGCGAGGATCTGGAACTGGTGTCGCTATCGGTGGACGGCCATCGGCTCTCCCGAGACGACTATGCGCTCACGCCGGCGGGCCTGCGCATTCCGCTGATCGGCCACCAGGCCGAACTCGAGGTCGTCACCCGCATCAAGCCGCAGGACAACACGCGGCTGTCGGGGCTCTACAAGTCCGGCGGCAATTTCTGCAGCCAGTGCGAGGCCGAGGGCTTCCGGCGGATCACCTACTTCCTCGACCGGCCCGACGTTCTCTCGCGCTTCACGGTCACCATCGTCGCCGACAAGGCGCGCTATCCGGTGCTGCTTTCCAACGGCAACCTGGTGCGCGAGGAGGAGGTGGAGGGCGGCCGGCATCTCGCGGTGTGGGAGGACCCTTACCTCAAGCCCTGCTACCTGTTCGCCCTGGTCGCCGGCGACCTGGCGCATATCGAGGACCGCTTCCGCACCGCCTCGGGCCGCGACGTGGCGCTGCGCATCTACACGGTGGCCGGCGACGAGGACAAGTGCGCGCACGCCATGGCCTCGCTGAAGAAGGCGATGGCGTGGGACGAGGAGACGTTCGGGCTGGAATACGACCTGGACGTCTACAACATCGTCGCGGTGCGCGACTTCAACGCCGGCGCCATGGAGAACAAGAGCCTCAACCTGTTCAACAGCGCCTACGTGCTGGCGACGCCGGAGACGGCGACCGACGCCAACTTCGACGCCATCGAGAGCGTCATCGCCCACGAATACTTCCACAACTGGACGGGCAACCGCGTCACCTGCCGCGACTGGTTCCAGCTCAGCCTGAAGGAAGGCCTGACGGTCTTCCGCGACCAGCAGTTCTCCGCCGACATGCAGTCGGCCGCCGAGCAGCGCATCCAGGACGTGAAGATGCTGCGCGCCCGCCAGTTTCCCGAGGATGCCGGCCCGCAGGCGCACCCAGTCCGTCCCCATTCCTATATCGAGATCAACAACTTCTACACCGCGACCGTGTACGAGAAGGGCGCCGAGGTCATCCGGATGATCCAGACCCTGATCGGCAAGGACAACTTCCGCAAGGGCATGGATCTGTACATCGCCCGCAACGACGGCACCGCGGCCACGGTGGAGGATTTCGTCTCGGCCATGGCGGACGCCTCCGGCACCGACCTGGACCAGTTCATGCGCTGGTACGGCCAGGCCGGAACGCCGCGCCTGGAAGTCCGCGGCGACTGGAACCAGGACGCCCGGACCTACGTCCTCACCGTGCGCCAGACGACCGCGCCGACCCCCGGCCAGCCGTCGAAGCAGCCGCTGCACATCCCGCTGGCGATGGGTCTGCTGGGGCGGAACGGCGCCGAGATGCCGCTGGTGCTGGACGACGAGAACGACGGGCCGACCAGCCGTGTGCTCGAGCTGCGCGAGCCGGAACAGACCTTCGTGTTCACCGGCATCGGCGAGAAGCCGGTGCCCTCGCTGCTGCGCGGCTTCTCCGCGCCGGTGACCCTCGACGCCGGCTACAGCCGCGAGGACCTGGCGTTCCTGATGCGGCACGACACCGACGCGTTCGCCCGCTGGGAAGCCGGCCAGGCGCTGGCCACCGACCTGCTGCTGGAGCTTGTCGCGGCGTATCGCCGGCGCCAGCCCCTGGTGCTGGACGAAACGTTCCTGACCGCGTTCGAGAGCGTCCTGACCGACCAGCAGCTCGACCCCGCGTTCGTCTCCCTCGCCATTCTGCTCCCCAGCCAGGCTTACCTGGGACAGCAGATGGAGGAGGTCGACGTGGAGGCCATCGAGCATGTCCACCGCTTCGTCCGCGGCGAGCTGTCGCGGCGCCTGCACGACAAGTTCCTCGCCCTCTACCACCGGCTGAACGGCCACCGGCAGTACAGCTTCGACGCCGCCTCCGTCGGCCGGCGCAGCCTGAAGAACATCTGCCTCGCCTATCTGATGCGCGAGCCGTCGCGCGAGGCGGTGGCGCTGTGCCGCGACCAGTTCCGCTGGGCGGACAACATGACCGACTCGCTGGCGGCGCTCACCGCGCTGGCCAACGCCGACGTGCCCGAGCGGCAGGAAGCGATCAACTCGTTCTACGAAAAGTGGTCCCACAACCCGCTGGTGGTGGACAAGTGGCTCAGCGTCCAGGCCATGTCGGAGCTCCCGGACACGCCGCAGCGGGTGCGCGAGCTGATGCAGCACGAATCGTTCTCGCTCAACAACCCGAACCGGGTCCGGTCGCTGGTGGGGGCCTTCACCCAGTCCAACCAGCCGCGCTTCCACGAGCAGGACGGCGAGGGCTACCGGCTGCTGGCCGACGTGGTGCTGGCGCTGGACCGGATCAATCCCAGCGTGGCGGCGCGGATGATGGGCGGCTTCGACCAGTGGCGCCGCTACGACTCCGAGCGGCGCAAACTGATGCGGGCGGAGATCGAGCGGGTGCTGGCGCGGCCGGACCTGTCGCGCGCCGTCTACGAGATCGCCTCGAAGGCCCTCGCCGAAGACTGAGGGTCGGCCGCGCGGCCCTCCCCGTCCGGCCTACTCGCCCATGTAGCGGTCGAGCTCGGCGTGGAAGTGCCCGACGCGCTGTTCCTGGCCCGACAGGATCGCGCCGCGGAAGCCGAGGCTCTCCACGCCTTCCTGGATCTGGGTGAACAGGTTGCTGTCCTGGTCGAACAGTTCGCCCAGCCCGCCTTCGCGCCAGTCGACGACGATGGTCTCGGCGGGCGTCTCCCCGCTCAGGTCGGCGTCGTCGGGCAGTCCCATATAGGCCGGCGGCCGGATCGAGCGGTCCTTCTGCGGGTGCATCAGGATGATCACGTCGAAGACGAAGCGGCGCGGGTCGTGGGGATGGGGCCGGAAGTAGAGCAGGTTGGCGCCCTCCGGATGCAGCCCCAGCAGGATGTTGGGGAAGATGAAGTAGTTCCAGTCGTCGGTGAGCTGGCCGTCGAGGAAGGCCGACCAGTCCAGCCCCAGATCGCCCGCCCGGCGGCGCTTGGCCTGCTGCACGGCGGGCCGGACGTCGGCCACCGTGCCTTCGAACGTTTCCGGATCGAGGCCCACCTCGGCCATCATCGCCTTCAGTCCCGGCGTCAGCTCGACGCTCTCCAGCCGCGGGCTCTCCTCGGCGAACTTGGTGATCGCCCGTGTCATGCCGTTGGGATAGAGGTCGATCTGGGAGTGGTAGTCGTTGAACACCGGCAGGATCTGCGGGTGGATGCAGTGCACGTGATAGGCCTCGGCGAAGCCGTCGACGCCGACCTTCCAGTTGGCCTCCCAGACCGACTGCACCCGCCGGATGATGCGCATGTCGGCCAGCCGGTAGGGGAGGGCGTGCTCGGGCAGCGGCCCCAGATGCTCGACGAGCGGCGGCGCGTCCGGGTCCATGTTGACGAAGATGAAGCCTTCCCAGATCTCGCAGCGCACTTCGCCGAGGTTGAGGTCGCGGCACAGCGCCTCTGGCCGGAACGTCTCCCGGTCGGTGACGTGCTCGATGGTGCCGTCGAACGCGAAGCGCCAGTTGTGGAACGGGCAGGTGATGCCGTTCGCCAGCGATCCCGTCTCGCCGCCGAGCAGCCGGTTGCCGCGGTGGGGGCAGACGTTGAAGAAGGCGCGGACGACCCCGTCGTCGCCGCGGATGACGATGAAGCTCTCCCGGCCGATCCGGAAGTTGAGGAAGTCGCCGGGCTCGGGAATGTCCTCCACGCGGCCGGCCCAGTTCCAGACCCGGGCCCACAGGCGCGTGCGCTCGCGCTCCATCCAGTCGAGGGAATAGTACCGCTCCGGTGAGATCGGGCCGGAGCCGTTGTCGACGAACGGCGCCTTCGCCTCGTGGCTGTCGGCCGGGGCGGCGGGATTGATGGGCCAGTTCACCCGGAAGTCGTAGGCGCGGTTCATGGACAAGGCGGTTCTCCCCGTTGCGATGCCGGCGTGTGCTCTCCCCGGAGCGGCCCCAGCATCCGACGCCGGCCGGTGGGGCCGCAACCCCCATTTCCGCATGCGCGCCGGTGGCGCGGGACGCGTGTTTCGGACCGGCTGAAACGAGCCCCCCGATTGTCCCTTGACAAAATTCAAACATGTTTGAATTATGATGGACGAAACAGGATCACCGCTTCGGGGAGGAGGCACCGTGACATCCTTCGGACTACGTTTCGATCTGCGCCGGCATCCGCGGGGAGCGGACCACAGCACGCTCTATGACGCATGCATCGAGCAGTGCGCCTGGGCCGACGGGCTGGGGTTCTCCACCATCATGATCTCCGAGCATCACATCGCACCCAGCGGCTACATGCCGTCGCCCATCGTGCTCGGCGGCGCCATCGCCGCCCGCACGAAGCGCGCGCGCATCCGGATCTCGTCGCTGGTGGCGCCGTTGCACAACCCGCTGCGCCTGGCCGAAGACCTGGCGGTCCTCGACATCATTTCCCATGGACGTCTCGAACCGGTGTTCTCCGGCGGCTATGTGGGCGACGAGTTCGAGGCCATCGGCACGTCGCTCGGCGCGCGCAAGGAGTTCATGGAGGACCTGCCGCCGTTCCTGCGCGCCGCCTGGGCGGGCGAGGAGGTCTCGTGGCGCGGTGGGCCGAAAGTCCGCCTCACCACCCTGCCGGTGCAGCAGCCCTTCGTGCCGATCTGGATGGGCGGCGCATCGAAGGCTGCCGCGCGCCGGGCGGCGCGTCACGCCGACCAGTTCCAGCCGGCGCACAAGTCGCTCTGGGAGACCTACGAGGAGGAGTTGGCGAAGCTCGGCAAGCCGATCCCGAAGCGCCTGCCGCCCAGCGACATGTTCTGGGTCGCCGAGGACCCGGACGCCTTCTGGGCGAGCTTCGCGCCCCACGCCATGTTGGAGAACGACGAATATGGCGGCTGGTACGAGAAGTGGAACGCCTGGAACGGCTATGTGATCGAGCCGGACGCCGACGCCCTGCGTGCCACCAACCGCTATCCGGTGGTGACGCCGGAGGAAGCGGTCCGGCGGGCGCGGGCGCTCGGGCCCGACGGCTTCGTCATGCTGCAGTGCATGTCCGGCGGCTTCGATCCCGAACTGCAGTGGCAGAGCCTGGAACTGGTTGCCAACAAGGTGCTGCCGGCGCTGGCCGCGCAGCCGGAGGCCGCGCCGGCATGAGCGACGGCACGCAGGCGCTCCATTCTCTGTTCCAGCCGCTGCGGGTAGGGACGATGGCGCTGCGCAACCGCGTCATGCTGCCGCCTCACGGCGCCGCCGTCGGTAATCTCTGGGGAAGCCTCGACGACGCGAAGGTGAATGTCGGCTATTGGGCGTCCCGCGCCCGGGACGGTGCCGGCTGGATCGACGGCATCACCGGCTTCGTCGACAATTCCATGCTGGTGCCGGGCTTCGTCCCAACCGGCCTGGGCGCTGTGAGGCACGGCGTCTTCCGGGCGCCGTTCTTCAGGGAGCGCGCGGGGATGTATGGCGACGCCATCCACGAGGCTGGCGCCTGCGCCACCAGCCAGCTCGTGATGCAGGGCGGCATGCCGCACAGCCCGTCGGGACGGATCGCGAACTATACCAACAACCTGGTGCCGCATGTGCTGACCGCGGACGAGATCCGCTGGTTCGTCGACGAATATGCGTTCTCGGCGCGGCAGGTGAAGGAGGCCGGGCTTGACGGCGTCGAGCTGCACGCCAATCACGAGGATCTGCTGGAGCTGTTCCTGTCGCCGGCGACCAACCTGCGCGACGACGATTATGGCGGCGACTTCGAACGCCGGCTGCGTTTCATCCGCGATATTCTGACGGCCATCCGGGCCGAAGTGGGAACCGACTTCACTGTCGGCGTCCGCCTCAACATGGACGAGCTGTTCGAGGGCGGCTACGACGTCGAGGGTGGACTCGCCATCGCGCGGGCGCTCGAGGCGACCGGCCACGTCGACTACATCCACGGCGTCATCGGCAACAGCTGGGGGGCGCCGAGCTACCTGCAGCCCCACAATTACGGCATCGCCCAATGGTCGGGGCTGGCAGGCCGCTTCCGGGCGGCGCTGGGCCTGCCGTTCGTCTATACGGGCCGCATCACCACCATCGAGGCCGGCGCCGAGGTCATCGCCAGCGGCCAGGCCGACGTGATCGGCATGGCGCGCGCCAACTTCGCCGAGCCGAACATCGTCTCGAAGGCGAAGGCCGGAAGGCTCGACGACATCCGCCCGTGCATCGGCTGCAACGATTGCCTTCATGCCCGCACCGTCGAGGGCCTGCCCTTCGGCTGCGCCGTCAACCCGCGCACCGGCCGCGAGACCGAGCCGGCCTTGGGTCAGGCTGCGGTGAAGAAGCGGGTGCTGGTGGTTGGCGGCGGCCCGGCGGGGCTTGAGCTGGCCGCGTTGCTGGCCGAGCGCGGCCACAAGGTCAGCCTTTGGGAGCGCGGCGCCGCGCTTGGCGGCCAGATGCGCATCGCCGGGGCTGTCCCGGAGAACCGCGCGTTCATCGACTTCCTGGACTTCCAGCGCCGTCGTCTCGACAGGCTGGGTGTCGAGGTCGTGCTCGGCAGGGACGCCACGGCCGACGACATAACTGGCTTCGGCGCCGACACGGTCGCCCTCGCGACGGGGGCGACGGCGCGGCGGCCCGACGTGGCGGGCGCGCATCTGCCGTTCGTTGTCGACGGCCGCGAGGTGATGACCGGTGCCGCGACGGTGGGCGAGCGCGTGGCGGTGATCGCCGCCGAGGACCACATGCAGCCGCTCGTCGTCGCCAGCTTCCTCGTCGACCAGGGCAAGCAGGTGCAGCTGATCTACCAGACGCCGGCCATCGCGCCGCTGGTCGGCAAGTATTCCATCGGCGCACCCCTCGCCAAGATCAGCGCGCGCGGCGCCCGGGTCAGGATGATGGAGCGCGTCGTCGCCATCGAGCAGGGCAGGCTGCACACCCGCAACGTCTATTCGGGCGCCGAGGGCGAGGTCACCGACTTCGACAACGTGGTCCTGGCGTGCGGCGGCGTCGCCGAAAGCGGCCTCTATGACGCCCTGCGCGACCGGGTGGAGGACCTGCACATTCTGGGAGACGCCTACGCGCCCCGCCGGATCTGGTTCGCCACCCGCCAGGCCTATGAACTGGCTGCGACGATCTGACGGAGCCACCGATGCCGACATCTCACCCCATGCTCAACGACATCCAGCACGCCACCGCCGGGAGGACAAGTCGATGGATATGAAGACCGCCCAACTGCTGCGCGACCAGATCGAGGTCGAGCGGAAGAGGAACGCGCCTCCCGAGGGCTTTCCCGACCTGCCGCCGATCCCGGCCGGCCGCTATACCGACCCGGCCTTCCACGCGCTGGAGAAGCGCGAGATCTTCGACAAGGCCTGGCTCTACGCGGGCTCCGGCTGGGAGATCCCCAATGCCGGCGACTACAAGTCGTTCGACAATTTCAACCGCGGCCCGGTGCTGATCATCCGCGGCAAGGACATGAAGATCCGGGCCTTCTACAACACCTGCCAGCACCGCGGCGCCACCATCACCCGCGAGCCCTGCGGCCATGCCGGCAGCCGGCTGAAGTGCCAGTTCCACAGCTGGACCTATGACCTGGAAGGCAAGCTGGTCGGCATTCCCGGGCCGTGGGACTTCTCGCCCGACATGGACAAGTCGAAGCACAACCTGAAGCCCGTGCGCTGCGAGATGTGGGGCGAGCACATCTTCATCAACCTCTCGCCGGACGGCCCAGACCTCGAAACCTATCTCGGCCCGGTGTGGTCGGACTTCGAATGGGCGTCGAGGCTCCGCCCGTCGAACCGCCGGTCACGGGTGATGGCGTGCAACTGGCGCGTCGCCATAGAGGCGTTCATCGAGGTCTATCACATCACCACGATCCACCCGACGACGGTATCGAGCACCATCGACTACCGGGGCACGGTGTCGACGTTCTTCCCGCACGGCCATTCGCGGATGATCGTCCCCAACACGCCGTCCAACTACAAGGCGCCGCCCGACGAAATGCCCGGGGACTGGGACGGCGGCAGGGCGTTGCGGGGCGAGTCGAACGTCTCGTACCACGTCTTTCCCAACCTGCTGACTCCGGCCGGTCCGAGCGGCTACATCCTGATGGAATTCTGGCCGCACGATCACAACCATACCGAGATCGTGACCTGGATCGTCGAGCCGGATTGGGGCGAAGGCGAGCCGCCGGCGGATTACTTCACTCGCGCCGAGTATTTCGACGTCGTCCTCGACGAGGACACCTGGAACATGGAGCACATCCAGCACTCGCTGCTGTCGCCCAGCTTCGCCGGGCCGAAATGCTCCTATCACGAGAAGCGCATCTACTACCTGGAACAGCATGTCGACCACCTGCTGGGCGACCTGGTTCCCGAACATCTGAGGGTCGCGCCGCTGTTGGCCGACCGCATCGTCAACACGGCCTGCGCCGTCTGATCTTCACCGGGGAGACCGAACCATGTCTGACTACGATATCCTGATCCGTGGCGGCACCGTCATCGACGGCACCACCCTTCCGCGTTTCCGCGCCGACGTCGGCATCAAGAACGGCAAGATCGCCAAGATCGGCGGCATCCGGAAGACCGCGACCGCCGACAGGGTGGTCGACGCCGGCGACAACATCGTCGCGCCCGGCTACATCGACATCCACACCCACTACGACGCGCAGATCCTGTGGGACCCGTACTGCACCATCTCGGGCTGGCACGGCGTCACCTCAGTGCTGCTGGGCAATTGCGGCTTCGGCTTCGCGCCCATCCCGCCCACCATGCGCGAGCGGGCGCAGATGATGATGACGCGTAACGAGGCGATCTCCTTCGACACCATGAAGGAGGGCATGGAGTGGGACAAATACGGCTGGGAGACGCTGCCCCAGTGGATCGAGCACCTGAAGCGGATCCCCAAGGGCGTCAACTGCCAGACCCTGGTGCCGCTCAACCCGCTCTACGCCTACGTCATGGGCAGCGTCGAGGAGGCCAAGAGCCGGCGGCCGACGGACGCGGAAAAGCAGCAGATGTTCGCGATCATGAACGAGGCCATGGACCACGGCGCCTGCGGCTTCTCCTACCAGCGCTGCGGCGTGCCTTCGGTCCAGCCGGACTGGGACGGCACGCCCATGCCCACCGACGTGATCCCGGACTACGAACTGATCGAGTTCGGCCGCGAGCTGGGCAAGCGCGGCGAGGGCTTCATCGAGATGTTCGACGGCGCGCCGTCTGATCATGCCACGGTCGAGGACTTCATGACCTCGCTGGCCGAGGCCTCGGGCCGGCCCATCGTGCGCAACATCCTGCTGGCCAGCGACAACGACCCCGCGCGTCACGAGGCGTTCATCGACTGGCTCAACGAGTCCCACGAGAAGGGACTGCAGGTCTACGGCATGGGCTTCACCGTCCGCTCGCCGACCCTGCTCACCTTCGAGGACTGGAGCCTGTGGGACAACGCGCCCCACTGGCACGACGTGATGAACGGCCCTTACGAGCAGCGCGTCGCCAAGATGAAGGACGAGACGGTCAGGAAGGGCCTGCGCGAGGACATCGACAAGCGGCTGGTGGGCGGCCTGGGCACCTCGGGACTGGCACAGAACCTGAAGATGCACGGCTCCGCCGGCTATGCCGAGCTGGACAAGTACGAGGGGCGGCCGGTGGCCGAGATCGCCCAGACCGAGGGCAAGCACATCGCCGACGTGATCCTGGACATCTCGATCGCCTCGGAGTTCAAGGCCGAGTTCGTCGGCAATGCCTACGACACCTCGGCCGCGACCACGGCCAAGGTGCTGTCCAATCCCTATGTGGTGCCGGGCATCTCGGACGGCGGCGCCCATTGCCACTTCGTGGTGCAGGGCGCCTATCCCACCGATCTGCTGGAATGGATGGTGCGCGAGCAGGGGCTGATGACCGCCGAGCAGGCCCATTACGGCCTGAGCCGGCTGCCGGCCCACGTGCTCGGCCTGCCGGACCGGGGCATCCTGCGCGAGGGCGCGCCCGCCGACGTGGTGGTCTACGACCCGGAGACGATCCGGCGCACCCCGTCCTGGGACAAGATGGAGAAGCTCTACGACCAGCCCGCCGGCGGCTGGCGCCGCTCGCAGCGGGCCGAGGGCCTCAACTACACCATGGTCAACGGCCAGATCACCTTCGAGGGCCTGGACTGCACCGGCGCCACGCCCGGCGAGGTGCTGCTCAACCAGGGCCAGTAAGGCCCAAGAGGCGGGAGTCCGGGCGGCGGCAAGCGTAGACGCCGCCCGGTGAGGCCAGTGAATCCGGGCGGCTGCCGCGCGCCCGGCCAGACTTCCAGTATTCGATCCAATCCAGGAGGACCTTGGCGATGGTTGCCGCCGCGCGTGTAAGCCAGTCAGTCGGAACTCCCGTCGAGAAGGCTCCCGAGCCGGAGCTGGGGAACGGGATCATCCCGGCGGAACGGTACGTCTCCCGCTCCTTCATGCAGAAGGAGTGGGAGCGGATGTGGACCAGGGTGTGGCTGATCGGCTGCCACGTCGACGAGGTGCCCGAGCCGGGCGACTACACGACGACGGAGATCGGCGACGAGTCCATTCTCATCGTTCGCGGTCACGACGGAGTGGTCGGGTCCTTCTACAATGTCTGCCAGCACCGTGGGAACCAGCTCAAGTTCAGCGGCGGGGGCACGGCGGACACCATCGTCTGCGCCTATCATTTGTGGGAATACGACCTGAGCGGCAGGCTGATCCACGTGCCGGACAGCGAGGACTTCCCGTCAGGCTGTCCGGTCGACAGGCTGAGCCTCAAGGCGCTGCCGACCGACGTCTGGGGCGGCCATGTCTGGTTCAACATTGACCCGGACTGCGAGCCGCTGCGGGATTACCTCGGCATCATTCCCGAGCATCTCGATCCCTACCGGCTGGAGGACATGGCCGTGGTGCTCAACGTCACCATGGAATGGGACTGCAACTGGAAGACCGCGGTCGACGCGTTCAACGAGGTCTACCATGTCCAGGGCATCCATCCCGAGCTGATGTACGACATGGACGACTTGTCGATCCAGATCGACCTGTATGAGCGGCACAACCGCTATCTCATTGCCTGGACGACGCCGAGCCAGAAGGTCGACGTCACCGACGCGGTGCCGCCCATCCTGGCCCAGCATCTGGTCAATGCCGGGGGCAATCCCGAGGATTACCGCGGCAAGGTCCTTGATATCCGAAAGGCGCTCCAGCAGCTGCGGCGGCAGCGCGGCGAGGAGAACGGAATCGATTTCTCGCGGCTCAACGACGACCAGATGACGGATGACTACCACTATTTCATCTTCCCCAATGTCACGATGAACCTGTTCGCCGAACACGTGCTGTTCTTCCGCCAGCGGCCGCACGAAAGCGATCCGAACCGGATGTATTTCGACGTCCGCATCTTCAAGCCGATCCCCGAGGGGACGAAAAAGCCGCCCATGCCCGAGCATGCCACCTACAAGCACGGCGAGTTTTCGCTCGGTCTGGTCGTCGACCAGGATTCGGTCAACCTGCCGCATGTGCAGAAGGGCATGCGCTCGCGCGGCTATGAAGGCCTGTGGATCTGCGACCGCGAACGGCGGCTGCGCCACATGCACGCGACCCTCATGTCCTACGTCGGAGACGACGAATGAAGACACGTGCGGCGATTGCGGTTGCGCCGAACCGTCCCCTGGTGATCGACGAGGTGGAACTGGACGGCCCGAAGGCGGGCGAGGTGTTGGTGGAGATCATGGCGACGGGGGTGTGCCACACCGACGCCTACACGCTGGAGGGCAAGGACTCCGAGGGCATCTTCCCGTCGATCCTGGGGCATGAGGGCGCCGGCGTGGTGCGCGAGGTGGGGCCGGGGGTGACCTCGGTGAAG
>WGNW01000090.1 GCA_016124315.1 Alphaproteobacteria bacterium | reverse complement strand
GTGCGCGAGGGCGTGATTACCTACAAAATCGCCGCCCACGCGGCCGACCTGGCCAAGGGTCATCCCGCCGCCCAGGCGCACGACGACGCGCTCAGCCGGGCCCGCTTCGAGTTCCGCTGGGAGGACCAGTTCAACCTCTCCCTCGACCCGGAGACGGCGCGGCTGTTCCACGACCAGACCCTGCCCAAGGAAGCCCACAAGGTGGCCCACTTCTGCTCCATGTGCGGACCGAAGTTCTGCTCCATGAAGATCACCCAGGAAGTGCGCGACTACGCGGAGAAGGGCATGCAGGACATGGCCGACGCCTTCCGCAACTCGGGCGGCGACATCTACCAGGAGAAGGAAGAGCTGGAAGAGGTGGCCAAGTCCAACAAGGCGCTCAGCGCGGGCGAGTAGGGGACGCGCCCCGCCACGGCAGCCGCTTCGTTGCGAGCGCAGCGAAGCAGCCCATGGACCGAGTCCAGTGGCGGTGCTTCGCGACGCGCCCCCTTCGGCAGGCTCAGGGCCGCTCCTCAGCACCAACGGTTTTCACGTACGATATCAATCCGTTAGCCCTGAGGAGGCCCGCAGGGCCGTCGCGAAGGGCGGCGCCGCGATGACGGAGAGCGCGCGCCGACGGTCGCGGAGAACGCTCTACCAGTAATCCTTCATGATCCCCGCCGCCCAGTCCGGCTCGCCGACTGCGCCGCGCAGATGCCGCCGTAGGGCCAGTCCAGGTCGCCACGCGGCGGCGCGGCTTGGAATGACGGGTTTGTCACCGCCGCCAGGCCAGGGCGATCAGCGGCCCGGTGACGACGTACTGCGCGATGGTAAACGCCGTCTCCAGCTCGACGTAGAGCGGGACCGAGGTCATCACGTGCTTGGCGCCGACCGCCAGGGTCGAATAGCTCCAGGCGAAGAGGCCGACCAGCAGGCCGAACTTCAGGCCCCTGGCCAGCCAGCCGCCGGCCGCGCCATCGAACAGTTTCGGATACAGCCACGACAACAGGGCGCCCTGGATGATCATCGACGTCAGGCCGAGGGGAATGATCACGTCGGGGCGGTAGGCCTCGAGCTGGTGGTATTGGGGCGCGAACCACGCCAGGTGCCAGAAATAGCCGAGCGGAAAGGTCGGGATGAGATAGGCGGCGAATCCCAGCCAGAAGCGGCGGTCGGTCATGTCGGTTCCTCCCCACTTGTAAAATGCAAGTGAATGTTGCGCCCATTGCTTGCAAAACGCAAGTGATCTATATCGGAGAGGTGACTCGAAGGAACACAGACCCGGACGGCTTCCGCTCCGGCTGCCCGCTCGCTTCCACGCTCGACATTGTTGGCGACCGCTGGTCGTTGCTGATTGTGCGGGGACTGTTCGTGGGCTTCTCGCGTTACGGCGACTTCCTCGCCGGACCGGAGAAGATCTCCACCAACATCCTGGCGGCCAGGCTGAAGACGCTGGAATGCGCCGGTCTGATCGAGCGCCTGACCGACGAGGGCAACCCCCGTGGCCGCTACCGCCTGACCCGCAAGGGCGCGGACCTGCTGCCGGCCATGCAGGCGCTGACATCCTGGGGAGCCGAGCATCTGCCTGACCGGTGGGAGCCGCCGGGCTGGTTCATGGCCGCGAAGCCGTCGGACTACTACCCGGATTAGCGCCTACCAGTAATCCTTCATGATCTCCGCCGCCCAGCCGGGCTCGCGCACGCGGCCGCGCGGGGCGAACCCCTTCATCCAGGGCTTGACGTCGATCACCGGCGTGCCGTCGACGGCGTCGAGGCCGCGCACGGCGAGCGTGGTGCCGTCGACCGCCAGCAGACGGCAGACGCAGGCGCCGAGGCGGTTGGGCCGGTCCTTGCCGCGCTGGGCGAAGATGCCGACCCTGGGCCAGTCCAGGTTGCCGCGCGGGTGGCGCGCGCCGGTGTGCACCTTGGCGTCGCCGAGCAGGTGGAAGTGGAACAGCACCTCCACATGGGAGAAGCCGTCGAGCCCGGCCAGTGCGTCGGGCCCGAAGGTCTCGGTGTCCAGCTCGATGCGGCTGTCGACGGCGTCCCAATCGTCTTCGACCGCCGCGGTGCGGGCGTTACGCACGAAGCCGATGGGCAGCAGCATGATCGCCTGGGTCATGGGAGAAGCTTATCCCGGCCGCCGCGCGCCGTCACCGGGCGCAAACGCCGGACCGCTCAACGGGCGGCGCGCCCCGGCGCATGGCCGGCGGCGACGTCGCCGGGGTCCGCCTCCTCGCCGCCCCGCTTCTTCCGGCCGCGCCGGCCGCCGATCTGGCCGATGACGATGCCGCCGATGATCAGGAACAGGGCCGCGACCGCGTTCCAGCTCAGCGGCTCGCCCAGGAAGACGATGCCCAGCGCCACGCCGATCACCGGCACCAGGTAGTTGGTGAAGCCGGCGAAGGTGGGCCCGGCGCTGCGCACCAGGTAGATCAGCGCCAGCGTCGGCATGGCGGTGCAGAACACGCCCAGGGTCACCACCGCGCCCACCGACACCCAGGACGGGTGCGGCGGCGGCACGCCGTCCACCGCCAGCCAGATCGGCGCCGAGACCAGCGAGGCGATCCACATCACGCCGAAGCCCACGGGCAGCGAATGGTAGCTGCTGGCCTTGTCGGCGAGGATCGTGCCGGCGGCGTAGCCCAGCGTCGCCACCAGGATGGCGGCGGCGCCCCACATGGCGCCCTCGCCCCCGGAAAGCTGCGGCCCGCCGAACAGCACCAGCACGCCGGCGAAGCCGATGGCGATGCCGGCCATTTTCCAGCGGTGGAAGCGCTCGCCCCTGACGAACATCTGGGCGAGCATGGCGGTGACCAGCGGCACCATGCCCATCAGGATGGCCGCGTTGCCGGATTCCACCTTCTGCTGGCCCCAGTTGATCAGGAAGAACGGCATCAAATTGCCGATCAGCGCCATCGCGGCCAGCAGCCCCCAGCACCTCCAGCTCCGCTCGATGGGCTTGCGCCGGATGATGCAGCCGGCGGTGAAGAACAGCGCCGCCACCACCAGCCGGCCGACCGTCGACTCGAGCGGCGTGAAGTCGCGCAGCGACAGGTCGACCATCAGGAACGCGGACCCCCACATCACCGCCAGCGTCACCAGCAGCCCGGCATGCCACAGCCGCCGCGCCCAGCCGCTCCTGGGCGGGTCCATCAGGTGGTCGTGGGCACCGCCCGGAATGTGGGTGAATGCGGTCATGCGGCCTCTCGTTCCAACGTCCCACAACGCACGCCACCGCGTCTGGTGCCGGCGCTCCATCAACATAGGACGTTTCTGCGTGAATGACTTTGTTTGGTCTGCCGGCGTCCTGTACGCTTCGCCGGGGAACGGAACGGGGAAATGCCATGCGCTTCGGCGTCTTCTATGAACTGCAGCTACCGAAACCGTGGAGCGAGGACGACGAGCACCGGCTGGTGCACGAGGCGCTGGACCAGGTCGCCCTCGCCGACGCGCTGGGTATCGACTACGCCTGGGCGGTCGAGCACCACTTCCTCGACGAATATTCCCACTGCTCGGCGCCGGAGACCTTCCTGGCGGCAGCGGCGGCGCGCACCAAGAACATCCGGCTGGGCCACGGCATCCGCCAGGTGATCCCCAACTACAACCATCCGGCGCGCACCGCCGAGGTGGTGTCCATGCTCGACCTGGTGTCGAACGGGCGCGCCCAGCTGGGCTTCGGCGAGGGCGCCACGCGGATGGAGCTGCACGGCTACAACATCCCCGCCAAGGAGAAGCGGGCGATGGCCATCGATGCCGTGGAGCAGGTGGCCAACATGATGACCATGAACCCCTATCCCGGCTACGAGGGGAAATACTTCTCCATGCCGTGCCGCAACGTCATCCCCAAGCCCATGCAGAAACCGCACCCGCCGCTGTGGATGGCCTGCTCCAACCGCGAGACCATCCGCATCGCCGCCAGCCTGGGCGTCGGCGCACTGGCCTTCGCCTTCGTCAATCCCGAGGAGGCGAAGCACTGGGCCGACATCTACTACGGCACCATCAGGAGCGACGCCTGCGTGCCGGTGGGCCATGCGGTCAACGCCAACATCGCCATGGTCTCCAGCTTCTCCGTGCATCCCGACCGGTCGGAGGCGATCCGCCGCGGCCAGGACGGCTTCGAGTTCTTCGGCTACGCGCTGGGCTCGCTGGTGACCAAGGACACGGTGCCCGGCCGCACCACCCTGTGGCGCGACTTCCACGACATCCGCGGCAACAAGACCGAGGAGATCGTCCGCACCGCCGCCCTCGACCCACAATATTCCTCGGGCATCGGCACGCCGGACGACGTGCGCCGCCACCTGCACGAGTTCGAGGCGGCGGGTGTCGACCAGGTGATCCTGCTGCAGCAGGCGGGCCGCAACCCGCACGACCAGATCGTCGAGTCCCTGAACCTGTTCGCCGAACGGATCCTGCCCGAGTTCAAGGACAAGGCCGTCGAGCGCGAGCGGCGCAAGGCGGAGGAACTGGCGCCCCATATCGAGGCGGCGCTCGCCCGCAAGCAGCGTATGCAGCCGCTGGCGGAAGAGGATATCCCGGTGATCCGCGCCTCCATCGACCGGGCCAAGTTCGCCGCCGGCCGCTCCGGCAAGGTCGCCGCGCGCCAGGACTGAGAGCGCCAGGACTGGGGCGGTCTCAGCGCTCGGGCGGGGTGCTGCTGCCGGAGCCTGCCGACCCGTCGTCCTTGCTCTTTCCGTCCGTGCCGGGAGGCGTCTTGTCCGGTTCGTCCGGCTTGATCGGGTCCGTCATGGGCACGAGGCCCAGGGATTCCGGCTGAATCAGAGGCAGCTTCACCCGTTTCGGTCCGGCTGTCGGCTGCCGGTCCGTCTGTTGCGCTGGTGCCGGCCGCCTGACAGTCGTCGGCTCGCTGGCCGGCGGCGGACTGGCGGGCGGCGAAGTGGTCGGGGATGGAGGCGTCCGAGGCGCACTGGCCGGCGGCGTGCCGGCAGAGGGTTCCGCGGTGGGGGGGCGGGCCGGCGGCGTAACGGGCGTCGGCGTGGCTGGCGCTGGTGCCGTCGCCGGCGCGGCGGGTGCGGGCGTGATGTCGACCGGCCGGGCCGGCGGCGTAACGGGTGTCGGTGCGGCTGTCGCTGGTGCCGTCGCTGGCGCGACGGGCGCGGGCGTGATGTCGACCGGCCGGCCCGCCTGCGGCTGTGCGGCGGGCTTTGCGGCTGACGGGGGCTCGGCGGGCGCGGGCGTGACCGGCGTAACCCGGGGCTCGGGCGACTGCCGGTGCTGGGATTCCGGCTGGACGACCGGCACGTGCATGACCGGCCGTTCGGCGGGGGCGGCCGGCGGGGTTTCCGGAGCGGATGGCGGCGCGGTCGCGGCAGGCTCGCGCGACGGCGTGGGCGCCTCCGGAACACTCCGGGACGATTCAGCCTTCTGCGGCGCTGCCTGCGCCGGCGTCGCGGCCTCGGCTGCGGACGGCACGGCCACCGCCGGCGCCTCCGCGGCCGGCGCCGATCGAGCCGGCATCGATTCGGTCGCCGCCGCCGTAGGCTGGTTCGGTGCGGGCCAGGGCAGGCGGGGCGCCGGCCGCGTGTCGCCCTCGGGCTGCTGGTAGAGCAGCAGCGGGTTCCTCGGTGGCGTCGCGTCGGGCTGGATCAGCGGCGGCTTGCCGGAGGTCTCCCCCGGTGCCGGCGCGGCCGGCGCCGCAGCTTCGGTCTCCCCCGAGCGGGTCGTCGACGGAGCGGCTTTCGTCTCGATCTGGCGCGTCGGCACCGGCTCGATCGGTACGGGCGCCTCGGGCAGCGACACGGTCCTTGGTGGCACGCTGGGACCGGACGCCTTGGGCGCCTCCACGGTCGGCGGGATGCTGGCTGCCGCGGCCGGTTCCGCCGCGGGCGGTTTCGCGGTCTGCGTCCCGGTCGATGCCGGCGAAGACGCCGCCGGCGGTGCCGCGGCGACGGGCGGTTCGGCGGTGCGCGCCGTCGCAGCGGCGGGGGGCGCCGAGGCGGGCTCGGGCTGCTTTGCCGGCTGCGCCGTGGTCGACGCCGGCGGGGTCGACGCCGGCGGGGTCGCGGCCGGCGTGCTCTGGGCCGGCGGGGTCGGCGAGGGCGTGTACGGGCCCGGCTCGCCGGGGGCCGCTCGGGATGCCGCGGCTGGCTCGGTTGCCCGGGGCGCGGGGGGCGGGGCGGCGGCTTCGGCGGCCTTCGCGGCTGCAGGCTCGGTGCGGGGCGCCGCGGCCGGCGATGCGGATGGAGCGGGTTCGGCGGCCTGCCGGACCGCCGCGGCGGCGCTTCCGGAGGGCCCGGAAGAGGCCGGGGCGCTCGCCGGCTTCTCGGGGGGCGGCGCCGGCCTTGATGCCTCCGGCGCGGCAGCGGCAGCCGGTGGTGCGGCCGGCTTGGGCGCCACCGCCTGGGGTTCGGGCGTCCCGCCGGGGGCGGGTTCGGGCGGCGCGGCCGTCGCGGCGGACGAGGGGGCCGGCGATGCGGCGGGCTCGGACCGGGCGGCGGGCGACGGCCGTGCGGGAGCTGGCTGCCTGGGTGCCGAGGTCGTCGCCTGCGCCGGTTGTGATGACGGTGCTTCGAGGACCGGCGGCTGTTCGGCGCGCGGCGACGGCGAAGGTGCCGGCGATGGGGGCGCCGCGCGCGGCTGTTCCGCCGGCTGCGCCTCGACGCTCCGTGACGGTTCGGGCCGGGGTGCCGGCGCCGGGGGTGGGGCGGGCGTCGGCGGCTGCGGCGCGGTCCGGGCCTGCGGCGCCGTTCGGGCCTGCGGCGCGTGCTGGGACGGTGCCGCCGGCAGCGGCAGTTCGGGCGGCAGGTCGGGCTGGCGCACCTCCGGCTCGTCCTGCTCCTCCGGCTCCGGCTGGAGTTGGGCGGTGTTCACCTCGGTGGCGATCTTCAGCATCGACGACTGAATGGCGCGGGCGTTGTCGACCACCATCTCGTCGTTCCTGGCGCCCGACATCACCGAGAAGTCGTAGATCATCCGGCCGCCGAAATAGACCTGGGCATAGGGCATGATCGGCTTGCCGGGCACGTTCTCGCCATAGGCGCCCAGGGTGTTGTTGGCGTAGTACTTGAACAGCTCCTTGTCGTAGACCGGCTTGCCGTCGGCCGAGGCCACCATCACCTCCAGCAGCCGCACCTCGTAGTTGGTGATGCGGTTGGACAGGTAGAACAGGATGCGGTTGACCACCGCCTGCTGGTAGTTGGAGTACTTGCCGCCCTCGTAGAAGAAGTTGACCACCAGCAGCGCCCGCTGGCTGTCCTGGATGGCGACGCCCACGTCCAGGTCGGGCCGCTCCATCTGGGTCGAGCGGTCCATGCGGTAGACGAAATAGGGTGTGCGCCACTGGCCGTAGTCGCCTCCCTTGTCGCCGATGCGCGGCACGTCCGTCACGTCCTGGGCCGCCGCCGGCGGCGTGAGCGCGATCCCCGCCGCCGCCAGCGCGGCGATCCCCGCCGCCGTCATGCCCTTCCTGCGATTGCCCCGACCCGTCATGCGCCCTTCACCGTGCCTTGCCCCGTTGTGGAACGCCCGGCCGCCGGGCGCAAGGGGGAAGGCGCGTCTCGATACACGGCCTTTGGGCCGCACTCGACGCGAGCGGGACCGGCGGCACGCCATTCCGCGTCCTTGCGAGGAGGCGCAGCCGACGAAGCAATCCACGGGCAGCCTCGAATGGACCGAGCCCTGAGCTCTGGATTGCCGCGCCCCTGCGGGGCTCGCAATGACGCAGCGCGGAGTTGTCAAGCCGGCAACTCTCGTCTCTGCTCAGGCCGAGTGATTTCCGCGCCAGCGGAAATCGTATCGAGACCCGCGGGGCCGGGCCTCAGGCCGCCGGGACGGGGAAGCCGCCGGCGTGGCTCACGGCGCCGGGCGCCTTGCGGCCCAGGATGCCTTCCAGCCAGGCGGCACCCTCGATCAGCGCCGGCAGGTCCATGCCGGTTGCCACGCCCGCCCGCTCGAGCATGTAGACCACGTCCTCGGTGGCCACGTTGCCGGTGGCGTTGGGGGCGAACGGGCACCCGCCGAGCCCGGCCATGCTGGCGTCGATCACCTCTGCGCCGGCCTGGTAGGCGGCCCAGGCGTTGGCGACGCCGGTGTGCCTGGTGTCGTGGAAGTGCACTCGGACCGGCACGTGCGGCACCGCGTCCTTCAGCCGCCCGACCAGTTCGGTGACCTGCGGCGGCACCGCGACCCCGATGGTGTCGGCGAGGGCGATCTCGGCCGGTCCGCCCTCGGCGAGGCGCCGGGCCATGTCGATCACCCGGTCGGCCGGCACCTCGCCCTCGAACGGGCAGCCGAAGGCGACGGAAATGGTGACCTGGGCGCTCAACCCGTCGCGGCGGGCGAGGCGCAGGATCTCCAGCCCCTCGCGCACGCTGTCGTCGGCGCTCTGCCCCTGGTTGCGGGCGCCGAAGGTGTCGGTGGCACAGGCGACGAAGCCCGCTTGGTCGACGCCGCGGCGGTTGCCCTCGCGGGTCGCCAGCGCCCGCAGGTAGCCCCGCTTGTTGAGCGCCAGCCCGATATACTGCACATCGGCGCGGTCGGGCAGGGCGGCCACCACCGCCTCGGCGTCGGCCATCTGCGGCACCTTGCCGGGATGGACGAAGCTGGCCGCCTCGATGCGCCGCGCGCCGGCGGCGATGGCGCGGTCGATCAGCGCGAGCTTCTGCGCGGTGGAGAAGGCGACCTTCTCGTTCTGCAGCCCGTCGCGCGGGCTCACTTCCAGGATGGTGACGGAACGCATGCCGTTATGTATATCACCGCAGCGAAGCGGCGGAAGCGGTTAGAGGAGGAAGTCCATGGTCACCGGCGAAGCCTTCGGCGCCCTGAAGGGGCTGCGCGTCATCGAGCTTGGCCAGCTCATCGCCGGTCCGTTCTGCGGCCAGCTGATGGCCGACCACGGCGCCGAGGTGATCAAGGTGGAGCAGCCCGGCGTCGGCGATCCGATGCGCGAATGGGGCCGCAACAAGCCGGTCTGGTGGTCGGTGATCGCCCGCAACAAGAAGTCGGTGACGCTGAACCTGCGCACCGCCGAGGGCCAGGACATCCTGCGCGAGCTGGTGGCCAAGGCCGACTTCCTGATCGAGAACTTCCGCGCCGGCACGCTGGAGAAGTGGGGCCTGGGCTACGACGAGCTGTCGCGGATCAACCCGGGCCTGATCATGATCCGTGTCTCCGGCTACGGCCAGAGCGGACCCTATTCCACCCGCGCCGGCTACGGCTCCATCGGCGAGGCGATGGGCGGCATGCGCAACCTGGCGGGCGACCCGAGCACGCCGCCGTCCCGCGTCGGGCTGTCGATCGGCGATTCGCTGGCCGCCACCATGGCCTGCCTGGGCGCCGTGATGGCGCTGCACCAGCGCCACCTCACCGGGCGCGGCCAGGTGGTCGACAGCGCCATCTACGAGGCGGTGCTTGCGATGATGGAATCCACCGTCCCCGAATACACCGAGGCCAACTTCATCCGCGAGCGCACCGGCGCCGTGCTGCCCAACGTCTCCCCGTCCAACGTCTATCCGACGACGGACGGCGACATCCTGATCGCCGCCAACCAGGACAGCGTGTTCGGCCGGCTGTGCGAGGCCATGGGCCGGCCCGAGCTGGCGAAGGACCCGCGCTACGCCACCCACACCGCCCGCGGCCGGCACCAGCAGGAGCTGGACGACCTGATCGGCGACTGGACGAAGGACTTCTCGGCGAAGGAGCTGGCCGACCTGATGGAGGCCAACGGCGTGCCCGCCGGCAAGATCTACAAGGCGCCGGACATGCTGGAGGACGAGCACTTCAAGGCCCGCGAGGCGATCGTCCACATGCCGCACCCGGAGTTCGCCAACATCTGGATGCAGAACGTCTTCCCCCGTCTCTCCGAGACCCCCGGCCAGGTCGCCTGGGTGGGCGAGCCGCTGGGCGCCCACAACGACGAGGTCTATGGCGCCCTGCTCGGCAAGTCCGCCGAGGCCATCGCCGCGCTGAAGGAGCGGGGGACGATCTGACGTCCCGGGCGACTGCCACACCCTCCATCGTCGTCACCGCGCACGCGGGGACCCAGCCGGGGCAGGAGAAGGGCCCGCCTGTGTTTCGGTCTGCGAAGAACCCATCGCCGCATGTGCGTCGGCCTTGCACCATCCGGGTTCCCGCGTGCGCGGGAATGACGGGCATGGAAAGCCTACCGCAGCTGGCTGTCCTTGCTGCCGCGGCGGTTGATGGCGGAATGGACGGTGCGGCGGTCGCGGCCCGACTGGCAGGCGACGCAGGTGCGCACGCCGGGTACGGCCTGGCGTCGGCCTTCCGGGATGGGCTCGCCGCATTCCTCGCAGTGGGTCTCGCTCTCGCCCGCGGGCAGGCGCGACCGGGCGTTGCGCACGCCGTCGCTCACCGTGTCGTCGATCTGTTCCTGCACCGCGCCGTCGCGCGCCCAGCCGTTCGCCATGCCGGCACTTCCATCGGTTGAACCTGTACCGGTTAGGTAGGTCCGCGGCGGCCGCCTTTCCAGCAGGGCGACATCGTCGATGGCCTGCTGGAGCGTCCTTCCCGACGCCGCCTTCGGCGGCTCCTCAGGACGGGCGGGTCTCGCTGACAGCGGCATTCCCCGTTGGTGCCGAGGAAGCTGCGCAGCAGCCGTCGCGAAGCACATTCCAGAGGGCCCCGACCCTGATGTAGCATCCACCTCCCGACCCACCCGAGCCCGAGAAGCCCATGACCAACCATGCCATCACCGGCGGCTGCCTGTGCGGCGCGTGCCGCTATGCCACCGAGGCCGCGCCGCTCAACATCCGCACCTGCCATTGCCACATCTGCCAGAAGGCGACGGGCGCGCCGTTCTATGCCCGCGTGCAGGTGCCGCTCGACACGCTCGCCATCACCGGCCCGGTCGGCTGGTACCATTCGTCGCCGGACCTGCGGCGCGGCTTCTGTCCCCGCTGCGGCACCACCCTGTTCTCCGAGCGGGCGAGCGCCAACGCCATCGGCCTCGCCATGGGCAGCCTGGACGAACCGGATCGCTTCTGCCCCGCCGAGCACATCTGGGTGTCGTCCAAGCAGGCCTGGATCGTTCTCGCCGACGACCTGCCCCGGCACGCGGAATTTCCCTGACGGGTGGCGCCATCCCCGGTGCGGGCCGGGTCACCCTCCATCCGGCGACGGAACCAACCCCCGGCCCGCGTGTTTCCCGGATGAACCTCATGGCCGGGAGAGACTCATGGACGTGCAGCAGATGATCGGCAGCCATCCGGACGTGGCGGGGCGCGTGAGCGAGCCGCTGGTGGTCTGCATCGAGGAGTGCTTCGCCGCGGCGCAGGCCTGCGTCTCCTGCGCCGATGCCTGCCTGGCCGAACCGGAGCGGGACGCCCTCGTCCAGTGCATCCGCCTCACCCTGGACTGCGCCGACATCTGCTCGGCCGCGGGCGCGGTGGCGAGCCGCCGGGCCGGGTCCAACCACGCCATCCTGCGCAACATCATCAGTTCGGCCTCCGAGGCCTGCCGCTTCTGCGGCGCCGAGTGCGAGCACCACGCTGAGCGCCACCAGCACTGCCGCCTCTGCGCCGAGGCCTGCTACCGGTGCGACGCCGCCTGCCGGACCGCGTTGCAGGCGGTGCACTGAGCGCCGCTCCGGGGCGTCACCCCTCCGCCCGCGGCTCCGGGAGCCTCGCCAGGGCGGTCGCCGGGGAGGACGGTTCGCGCCGGCCGCTGGCCATTGCAGCGCCCCAGCTTACGTTCTAACATACGAACATAGAACGTGCGCGAGGCTCCCCTGTGGCGATCACCACCCTGTCCAGCCGCGAGTTCCAGCAGAACGCCAACCAGGCGCAGAAGGCCGCGCGCAACGGCCCCGTCGTGATCACCAACCGGGGCCGCCCGGCATACGTGCTGCTGAGCTACGAGGACTACCGGCGCCTCACCGGCGCAGGCCATAACCTCGTCGAGGCGCTCGCCATGCCCGGCCTCGCGGATGTCGACGCGGAGTTCCCGCGGTCGCGGGCGCTGCCCTGGCCGGCCGACCTTTCCTGATGTTTCTGCTCGACACCGACGTCGTCTCGGAACTGCGCAGGGCCGGCGACGGCCGGGCCGACGCTGGCGTGGTGGCCTGGCTGTCGGGGATGGACGCCTCGGCGTTCTACATCTCGGCGATCACGGTCATGGAACTGGAACTGGGCGTGCGGCTGATGGAGCGGCGCGACCCTGCGCAGGGGGCCCGGCTGCGGGCCTGGATGGACGGGCGCGTGCTGCCCGAGTTCGCCGAGCGGACCTTGCCGGTCGACACGGCCGTGGCGGTGCGCTGCGCGGCCCTGCACGTGCCCGATCCACGCTCGGAGCGGGACGCCTTCATCGCCGCGACCGCGCTGGTGCACGGCATGACCATCGTGACCCGCAACACCGCCGATTTCGCGCCGCTCGGCGTCGAACTCCTCGACCCCTGGACAGCCGGCGATGGCGGGCGGTAGCCGGCAAGGGAGGAACCCATGTATTCTCACGTGACCGTCGGAATCGGCGATTTCGGCCGCGCCTTCGCCTTCTGGTCGGCGGTGATGGAGGCGCTGGGCCACCGCCTGCGCTTCCACGTGCCGCAGCAGGAAGTGGCCGCCTGGGAGCCCGCCGGCGGCGGCCGGCCGCTGTTCTTCATCGGCCATCCGTTCGACGGCAACCCTGCCTCGGCGGGCAACGGACAGATGACCGCCTTCCTCGCCCCCGGCCGGCCCGTTGTCGACGCCGTGCACGCCCTGGCGCTGGCCAACGGCGGCACCTGCGAGGGCCCGCCCGGCCTGCGGCCGCACTACCACCCGAACTATTACGGCGCGTATTTCAGGGACCCGGACGGCAACAAGGTCTGCGTCTGCTGCCACGAGCCCGATTCTGATTGAGAAGCTGCTACCGAAAGCGCACCGGAATCCGTCCAGGAGGGCGACACGGGGCAGCTCCGCGGGACGAGCGGCATTCCTGGGCAGCAGCATTCCCCGTTGGTGCTGAAGAGGCTGCGTAGCAACCGTCGCGAAGCACCGTCCAGGGACCGCGGGCGGTGGTGCCGGACTCCATGGTAGCGCTCCTAGTAGCCGCACGAGCCCGAGGCGAAGGACTCGGTCAGCGCGAAGATGACGATCAGGTTGATGAGGGCGGAGACGCCGCCCAGCTTCCAGCGTGAGCCGGGCTCGCGCTCGGGGCCGCCCACAGCGCCCACGGCGGCGAAGACGGGCGCGCCCAGCAGGGCGTAGTAGGGCACCGGGCCGCAGGCGAACCACATTCCCACGCCCATGGCGAGCAGCGCCGAGGCGGCGGCGGGCAGCGCCAGGCTGCGCAAGGCAAGGTCGCCGACGGGCACGGGCTCGGTCTGTTTCGGCATGGGCAGGCTCGCGGTTCGTCACCCCCAATGCCGGGGAGCATAACCCAACACCGGGCCGGTTACCTACAGGCGGCGCGCCGGATGAGGAACTGGTCGCCGAGAAGTTCCAGGGCGAGGCCATGGCGGCTGCAGAATGCGTCGGTCGCCTGCTTCACCGATGCCACCCCCGCTTCGTCGGTCCATTCATAGTCGTCGCCGGCGATCGCGCCGCCGGGCTTCACGGTCCGGAACGCGCCCTCCAGGTCGGCTGTCACGCCTTCCAAGCCGTGGTCGCCATCGATGTAGACCCAGTCCAGAGCGGCGTCCGGCAGGGCACGGAAGAACGCGTCGGCGGTTTCGCGCCGCACGCTCACCCGCTGGTCGCCGGCGAAGGCGCGTCTCACATCGCGGTGGATGGCATCCATGTCCTTCTGGCCCTGTGCCGCGCCACCGCCGTAGAGCCGTCCGGGAAATTCGCCCCGGAACGCCCAGGGGTCCACCAGGTAGAGGGTCGCCGGGTCGGCGAGGCGCAGGATGTGCCGGGAATAGGCGCCCTTCCAGACGCCGATCTCGGCGCAGACCGCGCCGCGCGGCATCCGCGCCAGCAGTTCCAGGCGTTCCGCGTTCTTTCCCGTGGCGTCGCCCGGACCCCGGAGCCGGTTGACGATCCGGCGCAGCAGGGTCGGCCTGGCGGGGTGTTCGTGATGCAACATCTGTTCGGCCCTTCCGGTGAATGAGAAGCGTGGCCTTGTCCGTCCCGAGCATAGACGACCCCTTGGCGGCCGAACAGAACAACCTGCAGTAGAGATATGCAGTGATTTCTGGCCCAACCTACAATCTTAGGGAGAGTTCGGCGCACAACGCGTCGGTAAAGCCTGTCGTGCCCAGCGTGCCGCCCAGGTCGGCGGTGCGGGCGGCGGGGTTGGCCAGCAGGGCGTCGACGGCGGCCTCGACCGCGTCGGCGGCCCGGCCGTATTCGGGCCGCGCGTGGCGCCGGCCCAGCCAGTCGAGCAGCAGCCCGGCCGAGAGGATCAGCGAGGCGGGGTTCGCCTTGTCCTGCCCGGCGATGTCGGGCGCCGAACCGTGCTGGGCCTGGGCCATGGCGTGGTCGGTCCCGGCGTTGAGGGAGCCGGCGAGGCCCAGGCTGCCCGACAGCTCGGCTGCCAGGTCGGACAGGATGTCGCCGTACATGTTGGTGGTGACCACCACGTCGAAGCGGGCCGCGTCGCGCACCAGCAGGGCGGCCATGGAGTCGACCAGCTGCTCGTCGTAGGCGACGTCGGGGAAGAGCGCCGCCAGCTTGCGCGTCTCGCGCAGGAACAGGCCGTCGGAGACGCGCAGCACGTTGGCCTTGTGCACCGCGGTGACGTGGCGGCCGCGGTCGCGGGCGAGCTCGAAGGCCTGGCGCGCGATGCGTCGGCAGGCGCCGGCGGTGATCTTGCGCATGGCGAGCGCCATGTCGGGCGTGGGCATGAACTCGCCGGGGCCCAGATGCATGGAGCGGTCGGCGTAGAAGCCCTCGGTGTTCTCCCGCAGGATCACCAGGTCGAGGGGCGTGCGACCCCAGTGGCGCAGGCCGGCGCGGGAGCGGGCGGGGCGGATGTTGGCGTAGAGGTCGAGGGCGAGGCGCAGTTCGCCCGACGGGTTGAGGCCGCCCTCGGCCTTCGGTGGATAGTCGTTGTGGGAGACCGGGCCGAGGACGATGCCGTCTGCGGCCGCGGCGGCGTCGAAGGCGGCGGCGGGAAAGGTGGTGCCCTCGGTCTTGAGCGCCGGGAAGCCGGTGGCGTGGGTCTCGAAGCTCAGCCCCAGGCCGAGCCGGTCGTCCAGCGCCTCCAGCACCGTCCGCGTCGCCGCGCAGATCTCGGGCCCGATGCCGTCGCCGGGCAGGATCACAAGGTGCATGGGGCGCTCCTCTTTGCTCGCCATTCCCACGCCGGTGGAAACCCCTTCTGTGAAAGGATCTTACGGCGAAAGGTCGGGTTCTGCGATCGTCTGGATTCCCGCCTGCGCGGGAATGACGGCTGGGGCGGCAATATTCCGTTCCGGCGCCATCGCGAGGAACGAAGCGACGCGGCGACCCAGGGGCCGCGTTCGCCTGCCTGCGGATGGTGCTCCTGGGTTGCTTCGCCGCGCTCGCAAGGACGCAGGGCAGAGCGCCTTCACAGCGGCGGCAGCACCTTCAGGCGGCGCAGGCGGTCGAACCAGTAGGCGAACATGGCCTCGGTGTCGACGCAGTCGTGGAAGCCGGCCTGGCGGGCCTTGACGGTGCTGACGATGGCAGGCGGCGGGGCGCGCTCGCGGCCGGTGCCGGCGATGCCGTCGACGTAATGGAAGGAGTCGCCCACCAGCTCGCGGATGGTGTAGGGCCGCAGGCCGTGGCGCGCCGCCAGGTCCTGCCAGACGGCTTCGTATTTCGGCATCTCCTCGGCCAGGAACAGGGGCTCGGGGCGGCCCGGGTCCATGCCGAAGCAGCGGGCGATTGCCGGCCAGACGCCGGGCCATGTGAAGACGTCGCCGTTGGCGACGTTGAAGATCTGGTTGCGGCAGGCCGGCTCTTCTGCGGCCCAGGCCAGCATGGCGGCGACGATGCGGGCATCGGCCGCCTCCATGATCGTCGCCGGCCCGCCCGGATAGGACAGCGGCAGGCCCAGCTCGCGGCGGATGGCGGCATAGACGCCGATGGCGGCGATCGGGTTCATCGGTCCGCCGACGCAGTGGCCGAAGACGATCTGCGGGCGCACCACCGTCCAGGCCCAGGCCTTGCCGGGCTGGCGGTCGCGCAGGAAGTCCTCCTGCAGCCAGTAGAAATTGTCGTGGGCGTCGCGCGGCCGGCTTTCGCGCGCGGGGATCTCGATCGGCTTGAAATGGGCGCCGTAGGCCTTGGTGCCCTGCAGGATGGAAACGTGGCGCAGGCCCGTCGCCGCCCGCTCCAGCGGCTCGAACAGGTTGGCCAGCATGGCGAGGTTGGTCTCCATCTGCTCCGGGTCGCGCCAGCCGGCGAACAGGCCCGGCTTCTCGTAGAGCGCGGCGTAGACCAGGTGGGTGACGTCGCCCATGGCGCCGAACGCGCGCTCGCAGGCGGTCCGGTCCATCAGGTCGACGGAAACGAGCTCGGCCTCGCCCTCCAGGTCGTCGGGCACGCGGCGCGACACGCCGGTCACGTCCCAGCCGCGCGCGGCGAACGCCTCGATGGCGGCGCGGCCCACCAGCCCGGTCGCGCCGGCGACCAGCACTTTCGGTTTTGTCATGTTCCTCTCCCTTCGGGATCGACTATAGTTCGGCCGCAGCCAACCAGGGGAGACGGCAATGGACGCGAAAATGCAGCGAGTCATCGACGATTACGAGATCCGCCAGGTGCTGGCCCGCTACACCCGCGGCGTCGACAGGGGGGACGCCGAGCTGATCAGCTCGGTCTACGCCGAGGAGTCCACCGACGACCATGGCGGCTACAAGGGGCCGGGCAAGGCATTCGGTCCCTATGTGGTCAAGGCGCTGGCCGACCACACGGAATCGACCATGCACACGCTCAACCAGTCGCTCATCGACATCCATCACGAGACCGCCAAGGCGGAGACCTATTTCGTCGCCTATCACGTGCGCCTCGACGGCGGCGAGCGCTACCTGGACCGGTTCGGCGGCCGCTACATGGACAAGCTGAAGAAGCGCAGTGGCGAGTGGCACATCATCAAGCGCGTGGTGGTGCGCGACTGGAGCATGACCGAGAAGATCGAGGGCGCGTTCTACAAGGCCGAGGACTTCGTGAACGGCACCCGCGACAAGAACGACCTCGCCTACCAGCCGCTCTGATGAGCCGGCGGGTCCGGCTGGGACTGCTTGCGCTGCTGGCGGTGGGGGCCGCGTTCCTGCTGCTGGAGGCGGAGCGGATCGGCGGGCTCGCCGTCGACGTCAGCGCCAAATGGGCCTGCCAGTGCCGTTACATCGACGGCGGCGACGACCGGTTCTGCGCGCGCGAGGACCCGATCGGCTTTGGCGGTACCCGCTTCCGCTTCGATCCCGGGCAGAACGCCGCGACGGCGTCGATCTGGGGGCTGTTCCAGGCCACCGGCACCTACCGGCCCGACGTCGGCTGCCGGGTGGAATGAGGGTGAGGCGCGCGTTCCTCGCCCTGGTCGCGGCGCTCGCCTGGCAGCACGCGGCCTGGGCGCTGGAGACGCTGCCCGTCCAGCCGCCCGACGCGGCGTGGCCGACGCTGCAATGGGAGGAGCGCGGACCGGGACCGAATGTCGACGGCTTCCGGCTGAAGGCGCTGCTCGACCAGGCCTTCGCCCAGCCGGCGCCCGACGACCTGCCGGGCACCCGCGCCGTGCTCATCGTCCATCACGGCCGGCTGGTGACCGAACGCTACGCCGACGGCTTCGGGCCGGACCGCAAGTTCCTCTCCCAGTCCATGGCCAAGACCGTGCTGGCGGCGCTGGTCGGCGTGCTGGCGGGCGACGGGCGGCTGTCCCTCGACGCGCCGGCGCCGGTGCCCGCCTGGCGCGAGCGGGACGACCCGCGCCACGCCATCACCCTGCGCGACCTGCTGCAGATGCGCGGCGGCCTCAACTTCGACGAGGCCTACTTCAACCCCTTCACCTCCGACGTGCTGCCCATGCTGTTCGGCCGGCACCGGGACGACATGGCGGCCTTCGCGGCGGAGCGCGGCCTGGCGGCGGCGCCCGGCACCCGCTGGTCCTATTCCAGCGGCACCGCCAACATCGTTTCCGGCATCGTCCGCGACACGGTCGGCGGCAGCCGCGCCGCCTATCTGGCGTTCATGCGGCGCGCCCTGTTCGGCCCCATCGGCATGAAGAGCGCCGAGCCCGAATTCGACCGGGCCGGCACCTTCGTCGCCTCGTCCTGGCTGCACGCCACCGCCCGCGACTGGGCGCGCTTCGGCTTGCTGCTGCTGCGCGGCGGCATCTGGAACGGGCGTCTCGTGCTGCCCGAGGGCTGGGTGGACTTCATGCGCACGCCGACCGCCGCCTCGCACGGCGCCTACGGCGCGCTGACCTGGCTGAACGGCCCCGAGGGCGGGCCGCGCCGCTATCCCGGCCTGCCCGCCGACGTCTTCATGGCGCTGGGCCATGGCGGGCAGGTGATCCTCATGGTGCCGTCCCGCGACCTGGTGATCGTCCGGCTGGGGCGCACCGGCTATGACCACTACGACTACCTGTTCCGCTGGCTGGGCGAGGTGGCGGGTGCGTTCCCCGACGATTAGGGGTCGCTATTCCGCCGGCACGGGCTCGCCGGCCGCGGCCGGCTCGGCGTCGCGGCGGCGCGACAGCAGGATGTAGAACGCCGGCACGATGAACAGGGTGAACAGGGTGCCGAAGGTCAGGCCGCCCACCAGCACCCAGCCGATCTCGTGCCGGCTCTCGGCGCCGGCGCCGGTGGCGAGCGCCAGCGGGATGGCGCCCAGCACCATGGCGCCGGTGGTCATCAGGATCGGCCGCAGCCGCAGCACCGCCGCCTCGATCACCGCCGCCACCTTGTCCAGCCCCTGCTCCCGCTGTCGGTTGGCGAACTCGACGATCAGGATGCCGTGCTTGGTGATCAGTCCGATCAGCGCGATCAGGCCGATCTGGCTGTACACGTTGAGGGTGCCGCCGGTCAGGTGCATGGTGGCGAGCGCGCCGCCCATGGCGAGCGGCACGGTCAGCATGATGATCAGCGGGTCGACGAAGCTCTCGAACTGGGCCGACAGGAACAGGTAGATGAAGCCCAGCGCCAGCAGGAAGGTGATCGCCATGCTGGCGCCCGACTGCTTGAACTCGCGGGCGTTGCCCTTGTAGTCGATCTGCATGGATGGGGCGATCTCGTGGGTCGCCTGTTCCAGGGCGTCGAGCGCCTCGCCAAGGCTGTAGCCGGGCACGAGGTTGGCGGTGATGGTGGCGGCGCGCAGCTTGTCGAAATGGTTGAGCTCGCGCGGCGTCACCGATTCCTGCATGCGCACCAGGTTCTCCAGCGGGATCATCTGGCCGTCCCGGTTGCGCACGAAGATGGTGCGCAGCGTTTCGGGGTTGCGCCGGTCGACGTCCTTCACCTTGAGGATCACGTCGTACTGCTTGTTGCCGCGTTTGAAGTGGGTGACCTTGCGGCTGCCCAGCATGGTCTCCAGGGTTCGGCCCACGTCGACCACGCGCACGCCCATCGCCGCCGCCTTGGAGCGGTCGACGTCGATCTTCAGCTCGGGCTTGTTGAGCTTGAGGTCGCTGCGCAGGGCGGCGAAGCCGGGATTGGCGCTCACCTTGTCGATCACCCGGTTGGTGACGTCGTTGAGCTCCTCGTAGGAGCCGGTGGTCTGGATCACGAAGTCGATGGCCGCGTCCTGGGGCGAACTGCCGAATGCGCCGGGGTTGTTGGGGATCGCCAGCACTCCGGGGACCGCCGCCATCTTCGGCGCGAACTCCTTGATGATGTCGAGGGCGTGCCGCTTGCGCTTGTTCCACGGCTGTAGCAGCACGAAGGAATAGCCCTGGTTGACCGTCGGCCGGCCCACGGCCGTGTAGAAGTTCTTCTGGACGTCCGGGTGGCCCATGTAGAGCCGCTCCAGCTCGGCGGCGTAGCGCTCCATGTACTCGGGCGTCGCTCCTTCGGGGCCGAGGAAATAGCCGATGAAGAAGCCGCGGTCCTCGGGCGGCGACAGCTCGTGGCGCAGCGTGGAATAGAGGAACACGGTGCCGATGCCGATCAGCGCGGCGCCGGCGAACACCAGGTTGCGGCGGCGCATGGCGCCCGTCAGCAGCCGCCGGTAGCCGCCGGCGACGCGGCCGAACACCCGGTCGATGCCCTGGGCGAGGCGTCCCGGCCCCTGGTGCCGGCGCGCCAGCATGCGCGAGCACATCATCGGCGTCAGGGTCAGGGCGACGAAGCCGGAGATCAGCACCGCGCCGGCCAGGGTGAGCGCGAACTCGGTGAACAGCTTGCCCATGCGGCCTGGGGTGAACGCCACCGGCGCGAACACGGCGACCAGCGTGAGGGTCATGGCGACGATGGCGAAGCCGATCTCCCGGCTGCCGACGATGGCGGCCTCGCGGCGATCGAGGCCGCCCTCCACGCGGCGGTGGATGTTCTCCAGCATGATGATGGCGTCGTCCACCACGAGGCCGATGGCGACCACCATGGCGAGCAGTGTCAGCGAATTGATGCTGAAGCCGAAGGCGTAGATCAGGAAGAAGGCGCCGGTCAGCGAGATCGGGATGGTGAGCAGCGGGATCAGCGTCGCCCGCAGCGAGCCGAGGAACAGGAAGATGACGAACAGCACCAGGACGAAGGCCTCGCCGATGGTGACGAACACCGCGTTGATGGACGCGTCCACATAGACCGACTTGTCCCAGTTCACTTCGCCGGTCATGCCTTCGGGCAGCTGGGCCAGCAGGCGGGGCAGCACCTCCTTGACCTCGCGGGCGACCGCCAGCGGATTGGCCTGGCTCTGCTTGACCACGCCCAGCGCCGTCGCGTTGCGGCCGGAATAGCGGGCGATCTCGCGGTTCTCCTCCGATCCCAGTTCCACCTGGGCGACGTCCTTGACGCGAACCAGATAGCCGTCGGCGTCCTTCAGGACGATCTGCTCGAACTGGCGCGGCGTGTTCAGGTCGGTCTCCGCCAGCACGGTGAATTCGCGGGCGCTGCTTTCGACGCGGCCGGCCGGGATCTCGACGTTCTGCTGCTGGAGAGCGTCCTCGACGTCGGCGGGGGTGAGGCCGTAGGCGGCCAGCTTCTCCCGGTCGAGCCAGATGCGCATGGCGTAGAAACGGGGCGCGTAATAGACCACCTTGGCGACGCCGGGCAGGATCTGCAGCCGGTCCTTGATCAGCCGGTCGACGGTCTCGGTGACCTCGAGCTGGTTGTAGCGGTCGCTGTAGAAGACGGTCCAGATCAGCGCGCTGGCGTCGGCCTCGGTCTTGGAGATCACCGGCTCGTCGATGTCGTCGGGCAGGGAGCCGCGGGCGCGGGAGACCCGGTCGCGCACGTCGGCGGCCGCGTCGTCCTCGTCGCGGTCCAGGTTGAACCGGATGCTGATCTCGCTCTTCTCGGCCCGGCTGACCGAGCTGACGTAGTCGATGCCGTCGATGCCCGCCAGTTCCTCCTCCAGCGGCACGGTGACCTGGGACTCGATCACCTTGGCGCTGGCGCCGGGATAGCGGGTCTCGACGCTGATGATCGGCACGTCGATGTCGGGATACTCGCGCACCTCCAGCCGGTCGTAGGCGATCAGCCCCAGCAGCACCACCAGCAGGTTGATCACCGTCGCGAAGACCGGCCGGCGGACGCTGATCTCCGACAGGCGCATGGCTATTCGGCGGGCCGGGCGCGGACGGTGACGGGCGCGCCGTCGCGCAGCTTGATCTGCCCGGCGGTGACCACCACGTCCGACGGCTGCAGCCCGGAGACCACCTCCACCACGCCGGCGCGGCGCAACCCGGTCTGCAGCTTGGTGAGGACGGCCTTGCCGTCGACGATACGGAAGGCGAAGTTGTCGTCGCCCTGCGGGATGATCGCTTCCTCGGGGATCATCATGGCGTCCTTGCGGCGGGCGAGCAGCAGCGAGGCGTGCACGAACAGGCCGGGCTTGAGCAGGCTGTCGGGGTTGTCGGCCCGCGCCCGCACGGCGAGACTCCGTCCGCTGACATCCACCTGGGGATCGATGGCGTAGACCGTGCCGTGGAACGTCCGGCCCGGCAGCGCGTCGGTCTCGAACGAGACGTCCTGGCCATTGCGCACCTCGGCCAGATAGATTTCAGGCACGCGAAACTCGAGCTTGATGGGGTCGATCACGTCGAGGGTGACCAGCTCCTGGCCGGGGCTCACGTAGTCGCCTACGGCCACGCGCCGCAGGCCGGCGACGCCACCATAGGGCGCCGCGATCCGTGTCTTGGCGAGCCGGGCGCGGGCGAGGGCGACGCTGGCCTCGTCCATGCGCATTTTCGACAGGTTCTCGTCGCTGGTGCGCTGCGAGGCGGTGCCCCGCGACAGCAGCTCCGCCGCACGCTGGTAGTTGGCCTTGCTCAGCGCCAGGCTGGCTTCGGCCTGGGCCAGCTCGGCCTCGAGGATCGAGGCGTCGAGGCCCACCAGCACCTGGCCCTTGCGCACCGGTTGACCTTCCTGGAAGCCCAGCGAGACCACCCGTCCGGCGAGCTCGGGCCGCAGCACGATGGAATCCTCGGAGCGCAGGGTGCCGATGGCGTTCAGCTCCCTGTCGAGCGGCGCCACGCTGACGGCGGCGGCCTCCACCACGACCGCGGGACTGGCGGGCGGCGCGTCCGCATTGGCCGGCTCGTCGTTGCGGATGAGCAGCCAGTATGCCGCCGCACCCGCCAGGATGGCGATGGCGGCGGCGGCGCTCCACCGTCTCTTTGCCCCGATTCCGTCCACGTCCGTCGCGCGTCCCCCGCGTGCGCGCGATGCCGCTAATCGCCGGCATGCACGCTTGTTTCTTTCCGGACTTTAGGGCGCTCCCCGATCGTTGTCACCCGCGGCGAAGGCCCGTCGGGGACGGACGCAAAAAAAATCGGGGGACCCGAAGGTCCCCCGAAGATCAGGCCACTGCGCCTCGGCTTAGAAGTCGAACTGGACCTCGACGCCGTAGGTGCGCGGGTTGTTGTCCTGGATGAAGTTGAACAGCGCCGCCACCGCCGTCAGCGACTGCAGGTAGTGGGCGTTGGTGATGTTCTTCATGAACAGGGACAGGCGGTAGTGTTCTTCCGCGTCGCGCCAGGTGACGCTGGCGTTGAAGATGTTGCTGGCCTTGCGGATCGGCGTCACCAGGACGCCGTTGTAGTTGAGCAGACCCGTCGTCAGGCCGGCCGGCACGCCGTTCGACGCCTGGTTCGACTTGGACTGGTACTGCCAGTCGCCGGCGAACTCCACGTCGCCGAGGTTGCCGACCGGAACGTCATAGGCGAAGCCTGCGGAGATGGACCACTTCGGCGCGCGGACCAGCGGCACCAGCACCTGGGTCGGATAGATGTAGTAGGTGGTGCCGTTGTCGAGGTAGGAGAACACGCCGCCCGGATCGCACGAACCGCTGGGGTCGCCGGGGTTGACGGTCGAGGGGCCGTCGATGTCGGTGCAGAAATCGCGCTTGCTGTTCAGGAAGCCGAGCGATCCCCACAGGCTCAGGCCGTCGGCCGGAACCGACTTGATCTCGAGCTCGATGCCGCGGGAGCGGGCGCTCGCCGCGTTGTCGGTCACGGTCTCCTGGCCGCCGCCGGAGCCGGAGGACTGCCGGATGATCGCGACCTGCTGGTTGCTGTACTCGATCCAGAAGCCGGTCAGGTTCACCCGGAGCCGGTTGTCGAGGCCGTCCCACTTGATGCCGACTTCATAGGAGTCGGCAGTCTCGGGGTTGTAGGGCTGGCAGGTGGCGGTCGAGCCGCAGCGGCCGTTGAAGCCGCCCGAACGGAAGCCGCGCGTCCAGCTGGCATACATGAACAGCTCGTCGCTGGGCTGCCAGCTGACGCCCACCTTCGGACTGACGTTGCTCCAGCTGTTGTTGCGGCCGGCCGCGATGTCGGTGTCGCTGCTGAAGAAATTGCCGACCGCCGGGTTCAGGTTGCAGGTGCGGTTGACGGCATCGTTCACCGGCGACGGCGCGCAGTTGTAGAAGTCCTTCTTCTCCTTGGTGTAGCGCACGCCGGCGGTGAGGGTCAGCGTATCGGTGAAGTGCCAGTTGGCGTTGATGAACGCCGCCCACGACCGGTCGGTCTGGATCGTCTGGCCGAAGCCTTCCGCGTTCGGGTTCAGCGCGTCGAGACCCGAGACGTCGGGCGAACCGGCGAGACGGCTGCCGATGGCCTGGCCGAGGGCCGCGCCGAAGCCCGGGTCGAACAGCCAGCCATAGGTGTCCTGCCACATCAGGTACTTCTGGTCGAAGTAGTAGAAGCCGGCGACGAAGTCGATCCTCTTGGAGAAGTCCGACGCAAACCGCAGTTCGTGGCTGGTCTGGTGGTGCCACTGCTCGCGCTGGGTCATGAAGATCGGCAGGTCCGTGGTGTCGAAGTCGTTATAGACGTCTTCATGCACGTGCCGGTAGTTGCCCACGTAGGTGAAGGTGCCGACATCGGGAATGGTGTAGTTGATCTCGCCGGTGATGCCCCAGACGTCGAAGTCGGAGCCCCGACCGCTGGTGTTGTCGGCGTAGATCTGGTTGAAGTCGTTCTTGCCGCGGTTCTGCGCGCACACCTTGTCGAGGCCGGCCTGTCCCTCATACGCCCACTCGATGAGCGGAATCGTCTGGGTGTAGTCGCCGGGCGGTCCGCCATACTGGTTGGTGGAGAACGGGTTGAAGACGCCGTTGGTGCCGCCGCACTCGCTGTAGGGCGTGTTGGCCCAGGAATCGTCGCGCTCGCGCACATACTCGCCCCGTATGACAACATCGAGGTTGTCGTTGGGGGTGACCCGCAGCGACGGCAGGAACGTCAGCCGGTCGGTGCCGCCGTAGTTCGAGTGATCGGTCTGGTTGTAGTAGAAGCCGTCGTTGTTGGTCGACTTCATGGCGACGCGCAGGGCGGCCTTGTCCTGAACCAGCGGCACGTTGACCATGGCCGAGACATCGAGCTCGCCGTAATTCCCGGCCTTTACCGTGCCCCTCAGCTTGAAGTCGTTGAGATCGGGCTTGGCATGGTTGACGATCACCGCGCCGACGATGGTGTTCCGGCCGAACAGGGTGCCCTGCGGGCCGCGCAGCACTTCGACGCTGTCGATGTCCAGCAGGTCGGTAAGGGCGGTGGACGTGCGGGCCTGGTAGACGCCGTCGATGAAGATACCGACGCCCGGATCGGTGGCCGATTCGATGTCCGCGCTGCCGAAGCCGCGGATGTAGAAGGCCGAGGCGTTCTGGAATGCGCCGACCGGCTCCAGGTTGACGTTCGGGGCCTGGGAGCTCAGGTCGCGCAGGTCACTGGCGAAGGTGCGCTGCAGCTGATCGCCCGAAATCGACGTGGTGGCGACCGGCGTGGTCTGCGCCGATGTGGCGACGCGGGTTGCCTGGGTGACGACCGTCTCGAGCTGGGTGCGGGCCGGCCGGTTGGCGGGCTGCTGCGTCGCCGACTGGTCGTCCTGCGCCTGGGCCAGCCCGGCGGTCAGGGCGATCGTGGATGCCGCCGCCAACGCGAGCGGCAGCCGGATCGACCGGTGCTTTCTAGATTCTTTCATGAGTTCTCCCCTGGACGACGAATATTATCAATGCGCCTGCGTGCCTTCAGGCCCCGATGTTGCAGGAAAAACACAGGAGTTCAGTATCGGTCCTCCCATATTCCCCCCTTTTTGCCAGCTTGAAGTCACTGATCTGAAAAGGCGTTGGGGCCGCTTCGAGCCCGGCAAGAGTGTATTCCTGGCCGGGGGCCGGCGTGCAATCGAAAAAAGCGACAATCATGCTTTGTTTCAATTTTCGGCGAAGGATGTGACCAATTCGCCACATCCCCTTGTCTGCCGTTCTCATCGGGCGGCGCGACGGGGAGGGAACACAAAAAAACGGGGGACCCGAAGGTCCCCCGCCACGAGTGGATCGCCGTTCCGGCCTAGAGGTCGAAGGAGATTTCGATGCCCCAGTGGCGCGGCTCGTTCATCTGCATGAAGTTGAACAGGGCCGCCACGGCGGTGATCGACTGGATGTAGTGCTCGTTGGTGATGTTCTTCACGAAGAACGACACCCGGTAGCGGTCGTCGATGTCGTTGAAGGTCATGCTGGCGTTGAAGATGTTCGCGCTCTTGCGCCACGGCGTGATCTGCGTGCCGTCGTAATTCAGGACGCCGGCGGTGCTTCCCGGAGGAATGCCGGCGGCAGCCTGCAGCGACTTGGACTGGTAGCGCCAGTCGCCGGCGACCTCGAGGAAGCCCAGGTTGCCCACCGGGAACTCGTAGGAGAGGCCGGCCGACAGGGTCCATTCAGGCGCGCGCGGCAGCGGCAGGCCCGAGGCGTCCACGGGATAGTAGCCGTAGCCGTTCGGATAGGCGGCCGGGTCCGGGTTGTCGAGGGAGATCACGTCGTCCGGGTTGCACGACTCCGAGGGCGCGCCCGGGAAGCCGCCGGCGCCGTCGACGTCGGCGCAGAACTGGGTGCGCTTGGCGTCCAGGTAGCCGAGGGCGCCCCACATCTTCAGCCCCTGGGTCGGCACTGCGGTCACCTCCAGCTCGATGCCCTTGGAGCGGGCCTGGCCGGCGTTGGCGGTGACGGTCTCGTTGCCGCCGCCGGAGCCAGACGGGGACTGGCGGATCAGCGTGACCTGCTGGTTCTTGTACTCCAGCCAGAAGCCGGTGAGGTTGATCCGCAGGGCGTCGAGCGGATCCCACTTCATGCCGATTTCATAGGAGTCGGCCGTTTCCGGATCGAACGGCGAGCACGAGAACGGCGTGCCG
This sequence comes from Alphaproteobacteria bacterium, assembly GCA_016124315.1. Classification (GTDB taxonomy): domain Bacteria; phylum Pseudomonadota; class Alphaproteobacteria; order SMXS01; family SMXS01; genus RI-34. The sequence goes on along the minus strand of WGNW01000090.1, from coordinate 11,784 downwards.
CAGCGGCCGTTGAAGCCGCCCGAGCGGAAGCCGCGGGTCCAGCTGGCATAGAGGAACAGGTTGTCCATCGCCTGCCAGTTGACGCCCAGCTTGGGGCTGACGTTGCTCCACTTGTTCTCGCCAGGGGCGAGGGAGAGATGGCTGTTGTAGTAGGTCGAGCCCACCAGGCCCGGCGTGGTGTTGCATTCCCGGTTGACCCGGTCGTTCACCGCCGACGGCGCGCAGGTGACGAAGTTCTTCGTCTCCTCGGTGTAGCGGATGCCGCCGACCAGGGCGATGTCGTCGGTGATGTGGTAGTTGACGTTCAGGAACGCCGCCCAGGACTCGTCGTCCTGGACCGTCCGGCCGAAGCCGCCGGCGTTGTCGTTCAGGTCGTCGAACGTCGTGGTGGTGCCGGTGTCGACGCCCAGGGCGTTGCCCAGCGCCGCGCTAAAGCCCGGATCGAACAGCCAGCCGTAGGTGTCCTGCTCCATGCTGTACTTCTGCTTGAAGTAGTACAGGCCGGCGACGAAGTCGATCGTGTCGGAGAAGTCCGACGCGAAGCGCAGCTCGTGGCTGGTCTGCCAGTGCCACTGCTGCCGGCGGGTCATGTAGATCGGCAGGTCGGTGGCGTCGAAGTCGTTGTAGACGTCTTCCGTGGTGTCACGGTAGTTGCCCACATAGGTGACGGTGCCGACGTCGGGGATGGTGTAGTTGAACTCGCCGGTGATGCCCCAGATGTCGAAGTTCGAGCCGCGGCCGCTGGTGTTGTCGGCGGCGATGTTGAACGCGTCCTTGCCCGGCGCCTTGCCGCAGCCCTGGTCAAGCCCGGCCTGGCCGTAATACAGGTAGCTGATCAGCGGCACGACCTGGAAGGCGCCGACATTCGGCGTCGAGGGATCGGCCGCGGTGCCGGGGCACTGGCTGTACTGGATGTTGCCGTAGCTGTCGTCGCGGATGCGGGCGAACTCGCCGCGCAGGGTGAAGTCCCAGTTGTCCTGCACCACGCGGAAGCTGGGCAGGAAGGTCAGCCGGTCGCTGCCGCCGTAGGGCGCGTGGTCCGTGGAGTTGGTGTACCAGCCGTCGAAGTTGGTCGACTTGACCGCGAGCCGCAGCGCGGCCACGCCCTCGACCACCGGGACGTTGATCATGCCCTTGATGTCCAGGCGGCCGTAGTTGCCGGCCAGCACCGAACCGTTCAGATGAAAGTCGTCGACGTCGGGCTTGTTGTGCTCGAGCAGCACGGCGCCGACGATGGTGTTCCGGCCGAACAGGGTCCCCTGCGGACCGCGCAGCACTTCAACCTTCTGCACGTCCAGCATGTCCGACAGGCCGGTAGAGGTCCGGGCCTGGTAGACGCCGTCGACGAAGATGCCGACGCCCGGATCGGCGGCGGATTCGATGTCGGTGCTGCCGAAGCCGCGGATGAAGAAGGCGGAAGCGTTCTGGAACGCGCCCACCGGCTCCATCATGACGTTCGGCGTGTTCTTGCTGAGGTCGCGCAGGTCCTGGGCGAACGAGCGCTGCAGCGTCTCGCCCGAGATGGACGTGACTGCGACCGGAGTCGACTGAATATTGCTCTCCACCTTCTGGGCCGAGGTGGTGACGGTCTCGATGGCGGTTGCCGGCGCATAGCTCTGGGGCTTGCTCTGGTCGGTCTGGCTCGACTGCGCCAGCGCCGCGCTGGTCGACAGAGCAGCCCCCGAGGCGGCCAGCAGCAACGCCGGCACCCTCAAGCGTGATCGAAAGTCGCGTTTCTCCATGGTGGTCCCCTTTGGATGGCCCGGGCTGTCCGTCGCGATCGGCGGCCGGAAAAATGCATTGCCGCCGCCGCGGGGCGCGCCGGGCACGGTGCGTCATTTGCGTGGTGCAAGTGACTGTGTTTGCAGCGGCTTTTCTTCAGCCTTCCACGGCGTGGGAGTAGCTGGAGCACCGGTCCAGGGCAATATAAAAAAGCTTACAGTAATATTGTTAATATATGATTTCGCCAGGGTGTTGCCGAGATGCAACAGGGTCTCCCGCTTCCCTCAAGGGGCTGGTTCGCGGGTGTGATGTCTGGCAGGGTCGCCGGAGCGGGCGGCGCGCAAGCTAGACGCAAATCATCACCATCTCAAGGAGGAGTTCGATGGCGTTCTGCGACGACGTATGGCTGGAGGCGGAGGGGCTGCGGGCGGCGATCCGCGCGCTGCCGTTCAATGTCGAACTGGCGCGCGGCACGCTGCCGCGCGAGACCTTCAAGTTCTACATGCTGCAGGACAGCCTCTACCTGGAAGGCTATTCCCGGACCCTCGCGCTGCTCGCCGCCAAGGCGCCCGAGGTGCCGATGATGCTGGAATTCGCCCAGGCGGCGCAGGAAGCCCTGGTGGTCGAGCGGGCGCTGCACGAGAGCGTGTTCCGCTCCTACGGCCTCGATCAGGCGGAGGTCGACGCGGCGGAGCCATCGCCCACCTGCCTGGGCTACGTCAACTTCCTCGTCGCTGCGGCGCATCAGGGTAGCTTCGGCGAGGCGGTGGCGGCGTTGCTGCCCTGCTTCTGGGTCTACGAGGAGGTCGGTCATTGGGTGCACGGCCGGGCCGCCGCCGACAATCCGTACCGCGCGTGGATCGACACCTATGCGAGCGAGGAATTTTCCGCGGCGGTCCGCCGGGTCATTGCCATCACCGACCGGCTCGCGGCGCGCGCGTCGGCGACGGAGGTCGCCGCCATGGCGAGGGCGTTCCGCCGTTCGGTGCAGTTCGAGTGGATGTTCTGGGAGAGCGCCTACCGCCGCGAACCCTGGCCCGTGTGAACCTCGACAGGCCCGGTCGGCCCGAGGCCGCCTCGACAAGAATGTGCGCGCCTGCTTTAATCTTCCGGCAAACGGGAGAACGGGCATGAGCTACGACCTCAAGATCAGCGGCGGCACCATCGTCGACGGCACGGGCGCTCCGGGCCGCCGGGGCGACGTGGGAATCCGCGACGGCAAGATCGTCGCGCTCGGCGAGGCGCCGGAAGAGGCGGCCCGCACCATCGACGCGACGGGCATGGTGGTCTGTCCCGGATTCGTCGACATCCACACCCACTACGACGCCCAGGTGCTCTGGGACCGCATGCTGACCATTTCCCCCTGGCACGGCGTGACGACGGCGGTGATGGGCAATTGCGGCTTCGGCATCGCGCCCACGCGGCCCGAGCACCGGCGGCTCATCCTGCAGACGCTCGAGAATGTGGAGGGTATGTCGCTGGAAGCGCTGGAGACGGGCCTGGGCGGCGACTGGGGCTTCGAGACCTTCCCGGAATATCTCGATGTGCTGGAGCGCCGCGGCGCCGCCATCAACCTGGGGGTGCTGATCGGCCATACCCCGCTGCGCATGTACGTCATGGGCGAGGACGCTGTGGAGCGTGCCGCCACCGACGCCGAGGTCGCCCGGATGCGCGACATCGTGCGGGACGCGCTGGAGGCCGGCGCCGTGGGCTTCGCCACCTCGAAGGCCATCACCCATTGGGGCTATGCGGGCAAGCCGGTGCCGAGCCGGCTGGCCGACCTGGAGGAGATCGAGGAACTGGCGAGCCCGGTCGGCGAGGCTGGCGCCATGGTGCAGGTGAATGTGGGGCCGGGCTTCTACCTGAAGGAGCTGTCGTCCATCGCCCGACGCACCGGACGCTGGATCAGCTGGACGGCGATGCTCACCGGCCTGTTCGGGCCGGGCGGCCACCGGAAGCAGCTGGCGCGCACCGCCGAACTGGCCGACGAGGGGCTGCATATCGTGCCGCAGGTGGCATGCCGGCCGCTCAATTTCGAGTTCCAGTTCGAGGCGCCGTTCCCGTTCGAGGCGATGCCGATGTTTTCCCAGCTCAGCGCCGGCAGCCGCGACGCCCGGCTGGCCAAGTACCGGGATCCCGCGTGGCGCCAGCAGGTGCGGGACACCCTGATCCCCGTGCTGCAGGGCTGGACCGACCGGACGACCATCGCCGTCTATCCGCCGGAGCCGGCGCTCGAGGAGCGCAACCTCGCCGAGGTCGCCCGCGAGCGCGGCGTCGATGCCACCGACCTCGCCCTCGACATGGCGCTGGCCACCGACCTCAAGGCGCGCTTCCGGACCGCCGTGCTCAACACCGACGAGGAAGCCATCGGCGAGATGCTGCACGACCCCAACACCGTTCTCGGTCTCTCTGACGCCGGTGCCCATGCGAGCCAGCTCTGCGACGCCTGCTTCTCGACCCACCTGCTCGCCCACTGGGTCCGCGAGACGGGCGTGCTCACCCTGGAGCAGGGCGTCCGGGCGCTGACCTCCCGGCCGGCCGAGGTGTTCGGCATCGCCGATCGCGGACGGCTGGAGGTCGGGTTGCCCGCCGACGTGGTGGTGTTCGATCCGCAGACGGTCGGCGCGGGACCGATCCGCAGGGTGAACGACCTGCCCGGCGGGGCCGACCGGCTGCAGTCGGAGGCAATCGGGATCGAGGCCGTGGTGGTGAACGGGGTGTTGCTGCGCCACCGCGGGATCGACCAGGTGGATCCCGAGGGACCGCTGCCGGGACGCGTGCTGCGCAAGGGACGGGCGTCCGCGTCCGGCCGCCTCGCCGCCGAGTAGGCGGCGGCGTTCAACCCCCGGCTGAGGCACCTGCCAAATTCTTCACACGCGCTTGTTGTCGCTCGATCTTTTCGAGAGTAGGCTCGGCCGTATTAGGTGGGGCTAACATGAGGGACTGGCGTGAGGCGCGGGCGGGGCAAGTCGCCTTGCGCATCGACCCCGGTTCGGGAACGGATGAAAGATCAGGTTTGGGGGCTCGTTCGCCGGCGGATTGACCGTCTTGGCGCACAGTCGCTTCCCGCGCCGGCAACGCCGACGGCAGGGGGGCTGAGGCTGTGAACTTCTCATCCCGGCTTCTCGGGGCGATGATTCTGCTGACCGTGGTCACTGCCGCGCTGGTGGGCGTGTTCACCTACCACAACCTGGAATCCAAGATCCTTCCCCTGGAACTCGGGCGTCTCGAATCCGGCGCCCGGCTGATGGCCGACCGACTGGACAGTTATGTGCGGGATGCCCGGGCCGACGTGAAGGCCATGCGCGGCGCGCCAGCCATCGACGCCTTCGTCCGGGCACGGGAAGCGGGCGGCAGGGATGGCGAAACCGGGCGGACCACGGCGGCCCTTCGCGACGATATCGCCCGGCTGTTCAGCGCACTGCTGGAGGCCAAGCCGAGCTACGTGCAACTGCGGCTCATCGGCGTCGCCGACGGCGGGCGCGAGATCGTCCGCATCGACCGGATGGGGCCGGATGACAAAGTCCGCCAGGTGCCCGAGGCCGATCTGCAGCAGAAGGCCCACCGCGGCTTCGTCGTTGACACCCTCGGGTTGCCGGCGGGAAAGGTCTACGTCTCGGAGTTGGACCTCAACCAGGAACATGGCCGCATTGAAGTGCCTCACATGCCGACCCTGCGCACCGCCACGCCGGTATACGACGCCGACGGCAAGGTCTTCGGCATCATCGTGCTCAACATCGACATGCGACCGGCCTTCGCGGCGCTGAATGCGCGGGTCGCCGAGGGCGGTTCGCTCTACGTCGTCAACGGGGAGGGCGATTTCCTGGTCCACCCCGATCCGGCGCGCACCTTCGGCTTCGAGCTGGGCGAGCGCCACACGTTGAAGCAGCAGTTCCCTGACCTGCCGCTCCCTGCGGTCGATCACTCGCTGTCGGGCACCTTCGTCAGCGACGACCGGTATTTCGGTGCGGCCGCGGCATCGGTGCGGCTTGCCGGCGGCCCGCGGGTCACCGTCCTGCAGACGCTGCCCTACAGCGTGATCGTCGCGCCCATGGAGTCGATCCGGGATTCCTCGCTGATGGCGGCCCTGGCGGCGATGCTGCTTGCCGTGCTGCTCGCGGTGGCGCTTGCCCGCTCGCTCGGACGGCCGATCCGGCGGATGACCGCCGCCGTCCAGGACGCGAACGCAGGCCGGCCGCTGTCACTCCCGACCGACGCGGAGGGTGAGATCGGGGTGCTGGCGCGTGCCTTCGGGCACTATGTCCAGCGGGAGAGGACCTTCAGTGCGGCCTTGCAGTCCTCGGACGACGCCGTGGTGGCCACGGACCTGAACGGCACGATCACCGGCTGGAATCCGGCGGCCGAGGCGCTCTACGGCTATTCGACGGAAGAGGTATTGGGGGCGTCGGCGGCGATGCTGCTGCCGGAGGACGCACTTCCCGCGCTCTCGGAGACCCTGCGGCAGGTCGAGAAGGGGCACGGCTTTCAGGACGTGGAGGTCGTCCATGTCGCCAAGGACGGGACGCGGCTCATGCTGGAGGCTCGGGTATCGTCGGTCCGGGGCGCGACCGGCGAGGCCGTCGGCGCGCTGGCGATTCTCAGTGACCTGTCCGAGAAGCGCGACCTCGAGGCCAAGTTCCGGCTGGCGTTCGAAGCGTCGCCCAGCGGCATGATCATTCTCGACGCGTCGGGCCGGATCACCCTCGCCAACGCCGAGATGGAGCACATGTTCGGCTATCCGGCCGGCGAGCTGATCGGCAGCCCGATTTCCCGTCTGGTGCCGGAGGAAATCCGCGAGCAGCAGGAGGCGCTGCTGACGGCCTATGTGGCGGACCCGGCGCCGCGCCACATCGGACTGGCGAACGCCCTCACCGGCCTGCGCCGGGACGGTCGGCGCTTTCCCATCGAGGTTGGGCTGCAGCCGATCCGCACCTACCGAGAACTGCTGATCCTGATGGTGGTGGTCGACGTCAGCGAGCGGCGAGAGGCGGAGGCGCTGATCGCCAGCAAGACGGCGGAGCTGGAGCGCTCCAACGCCGAACTCGAGCAATTCGCCTACGTCGCCTCCCACGATCTGCGCGAGCCGCTGCGCATGGTCGCGAGCTACACCGAGCTCCTGTCCGAACGCTACCGGGGCAGGCTGGACGACAGGGCCGACAAGTACATCGGCTACGTCGTCGATGGCGCGAGGCGCATGCAGCAGCTCGTGGCCGACCTGCTCGCCCTGTCGCGGGTCGGCACCCAGGGCAAGCCGCTGGTGCCGGTCGACGCCGGCGCCGTCGTCGCCAATGTGCTGAGGGCAATGTCGCGGGCCATCGCCGATGCCGGCGCCAGCATATCCGTGGCGCCGCTGCCGGTGGTGGCCGCGGACGAGACCCAGCTCGGGCAGCTTTTCCAGAACCTGATCTCCAACGCCCTGAAATTCCGCGCGCCGGACCGGGTCCCGGCCATCGCCATCGACGCGGTTCCCGCCGGCGTGCTGTGGGAATTCACCGTCAGCGACAACGGCATCGGCATCGACCGCCAATATTCGGACCGCATCTTCCAGATGTTCCAGCGATTGCACGGCCGGGGACAGTACGAAGGCAACGGTATCGGCCTCGCGATCGCCAAAAAGATTGTCGAGCGGCACGGGGGACGTATCTGGTTTGAATCGGCACCGGGCGAGGGAACGACATTCCATGTCGTCCTGCCCGCCGCCGCACGGACGGGCCAACGCGAACAAGAGTTGACGGACGGAGACATTGCATGAAGCCCCTCAAGGTCTTACTGGTCGAGGACAACGAGGCGGACGCGGAACTGACGCGGGAAACCCTGGACGGCAGCCGCCTGCCGGTGGACCTTCGGGTGGCCGCAGACGGGACCGAGGCACTCGATATTCTCAGCGGACGCCTCGGCGGCGAGCGGACGGAGCCGGACCTCATCCTGCTCGACCTCAACCTGCCGGGCCTCGGAGGGCGGCAGGTGCTGGCGGCGATCAAGGCAGACGACCATCTGAAGAGCATCCCTGTCGTTGTGCTCACCTCGTCGGATGCCGAGAGCGACGTCGTGGCCAGCTACCAGGCAGGTGCCAATTGCTTCATCACCAAGCCATGTGATTTCACGGCCTACCAGCAGGTGGTCGAGGCGCTCGAAGGCTTCTGGTTCTGCATCGCCACGTTGCCGCGGGGCGGAGCGAATGTGTAGCGATGTCAGTGCCGGCGGAACGGAGGTTGCGGGAAGGGTATGGTGAAAGCTGAACAGTTCCGTCTCCTGCTGGTGGAGGACAATCCCGGCGACGCCGACCTGGCGGCCGACCGGCTGTCGGAAATCCCCGACCACGACATCACGGTGGTCGACGAACTCCGTAGCGCCATCGAAGTGCTTCAGCGGCAGCGCATCGATGCGGTCATCCTCGACCTGAACCTGCCGGATTCCACGGGCATCGAGACCTTCCGCGAGGTGCGCCGGACGGCCGAGACGGTAGCCATCGTCGTCTATTCCGGCGACAACGATCCGGCGCTGAGGGACAGCGTGATGCGCGAGGGCGCGCTGGATTTCGTCGAGAAGAACGCCTCGAGCTACGGCACCCAGGTGCGCGGCCTGCTCTACTCCGTCGAGCGCTACAAGGCGCAGACGATGCAGCGCCAGGTCGAATCCATCATTGCCGCCAATCCGGATGCGGTGCTCGTCGCCGACATGGAGCGGAACGTCCAGTACGTCAATCTGGCGGCACTAGACCTGTTCGGCCGGACCGAGGAGGAACTGCTCGAGCGCGCCCTCGACTTTCCGTTGCAGGAGAGCGAGGTGACCGAAATCGAGGTGGACCGCCACGGCGAGACGCGCCGGGCCGAAGTCCGCGTCGCCCGCATCGACTGGCACGGGCGTCCCGCGCTGCTGGCCTCGATCCGCGACATGACGGACCGGCGCATCATGGAGGAGAAGCTCTATCAGTCGCAGAAGATGGAGGCGGTCGGCCAGCTCACCGGCGGTGTCGCCCACGACATCAACAATCTGCTGCAGGTGATCATTGGCAATGCGGAGGTGCTGCTGTCCCAGGAGCAGGAGGATGTCGGCAGCCACGCCAAGTATATCCTGCTCGCCGCCGAACGCGGCGCCGACCTGACCCGGCGGCTGCTGATCTTCGCCCGTCGCCAGACCTTGGCGACCAAGCCCATCAACGTCGCCGGCATGCTGGCCCGCGTCGAAGGCCTGGCGCGGCGGACGCTGGGCGAGGGGATCAAGGTCGTCACCGCCATCGACCGTCACCTGCCGCAGGTGAAGGCCGATGAGGCGCAGCTCGAGAGCGGCATTCTCAACCTTTGCCTCAACGCCCGCGATGCCATGGCAGAGGGCGGGCGGATCACCATCAGGGCGCGCGAGGAGATCGTCGACCAGGATGGGTCGGTGGAATATGACGGCGTCGCTCCCGGTCACTACGTCAGCATCTGCGTCACCGATACCGGCACCGGGATGACGCCCGACGTGGCCCAGCGCGCTTTCGAGCCGTTCTTCAGCACGAAACCTCAGGGCAAGGGCACCGGCCTCGGGCTGAGCATGGTCTACGGGCTGCTGAAGCAGCTCGGCGGGGGCGCCAGGATCGACACCGCGTTGGGGCAGGGGACCAGCGTCTTCCTGTTCCTGCCGGCGGCGGTGCAGCGCGAGGTGAGCAGCAGTCCGGTCCGGGGGCGCCGGGGTCTTCCGGGCGGCAGCGAACGCATCCTTTACGTCGAGGACAACGACCTCGTGCGGTCTTCCGTCGAGGCGCTCCTGGGACGGCTGGGATACGCGGTCGTGCCCGTCAATGATGGCCGCGAGGCGCTTCAGGTGCTGGAGGCCGACAGCCGGTTTGACCTGCTGTTCACCGACATGGTGCTGCCCGGCGGCATCAGCGGCCGCAAGCTCGCCGCCGAGGTGCAGCGGCGCTGGCCGGGGATGCGGGCGCTGTTCTGTTCCGGCTACACCGACCTCAACGAGCTCGAGGTGGACGAGGGCGAAGAGCCGCTGGAACTGCTGGCCAAGCCTTATCGCCAGGAGGAGCTGGCCGACCGTATCCGGAGCGTGCTCGACAAGCGCCGCTGACTGGCGGCGCCGGCATTCGCCGGCGGGGCCGTGCAAGGAAAATGGCCCGCCCTCGAGGGGCGGGCCAGATGGATTGGGCTGATCCCGTCGAAGGGCCGTCCTAGAACTTGACGGAGCCTTCGAGGAACAGCTGGCGGCCGCGGGTCAGGTTCAGCACCTGGTCGTCGCCGGCGCCGTAGGTGGCGTAGGCGGGATTGCTCGGGCCGATCAGGAACGGTCGCGGGCCGGTGGTGGTGATCACCATCTTGTCGGTCAGGTTGCGGCCGATGAACGACAGCTTCCACTTCTCGTCGATGTCGCCGATGGACACCGCCACGTCGAGGGTGGCGTAGGACTTCTGCTTGATGTCGTCGAAGCTGTCCTCGTTGGTGAAGTATGAACTGCTGAACGTCACGTTCGGCGTGATCCCCAGCTCGAGGCCGTTGCCCACCGGCTTGCGCCAGTCGAACGCCAGGTTACCCGCCCAGCTCGGCGCCCGCGCCGACTTGCGGCCCTGGAGGTTCTCCGGGATGCCGTTGTTCGGGTTGGGGTCGTAGGGCGCGGTGTACTTGGCGTTGGTATAGGCCAGCGAGCCGTAGATCGTCAGCCCGTCGACCGGCGTCAGCCAGTTGAAGTCCATGTCGACGCCCTTGGTCGTCACCTGGCCGGCGTTGGTGGTCTGGTACTGGATGGCCACGGCGTCGAAGTTCTGCACCTGCAGGTTGTCGAACACGTAGTAGTAGCCGGAGAGGTTCAGCGTCAGCGAGCGGCCGAACAGCTGCGACTTGACGCCGACCTCGCCGCCCTTGGCGGTCTCCGACTGGTAGATCAGGCCGTCCTTGACCTTCTGGACCACGGCGGGGTCGCTGCTGGTCAGGCCGAACAGGTTCGACGACGGCAGCGCGCTGTCGTCGATGCCGCCCGACTTGAAGCCGGTCTTGTACGAGGCATAGACGTTGACGTTGTCGTTGATCTCGTAGCGCAGCGTCGCCTCGGGCGAGATGTTGCTGTCCGAGAACTCGATCGGACCGGAATCGAAGCCGCTGGGCACGAAGCCGATGGCCGCGCCGATCGCGTTCATGTAGGGCACGACGATGTGGTTGATCTTCCTCTCGTGGCTCCAGCGCACGCCGCCGGAGAGCTGCAGCTGCTGGGTGATGTCCCAGGTCATCGAGCCGAACACCGAGACGGCGTAGTTGTTGTAGAGATGCTCCTTCAGCCAGTCCGACGTGTAGCCGGTGACGGGATCCGGTCCGAGCAGCGTGGCGAAGTTCACGGCGTACTGGTCGGTATTGAACTCGATGTGGCGGTGCTCGTAGAACACGCCCAGCATGAAGTTGACGGGCGCGTCGTAGTGGCTGGTCAGCCGCACTTCCTGGGTGAGCTGGTCGAGCACGTGATGCGCGATGCCGCCGCCCTGGCCGAAGCTGGTGTGGTCAGCCGCCGGGTAGAACGGGCAGGCGGTCGCGTCGACGCAGTAGCCGCCATAGCTGTACCAGTCGTCATCCCTCGCCCGCATCCGCATGTAGCTGGTCACCGAGGTCAGCGTCACGCTGTCGTTGATGTTCCAGTCCCACTGCAGCCGGCCCATGAAGATGTTGAATTCGCTGTAGGGCTTGCCGCCGTTGATGTCGGGCGGCGGCGCGACGCCGCCAGCGACCAGCGGCGGGGCGCCGTTCACCCGGTAGTGGTAGTGCCCCGAGGTGTCGCAGCCATAACCGGCCGGGATGTTGACGGCACCGCCGAACAGGGTGATCGGATCGGCCACGCCGTTCGCGCCACAGTCCATCACCGCATTGGTGATGGTGCCGTCGTTGGAATGCCGCACGTAGTTCAGCTTCAGGTTGGCGGAGAAGTTGTCGACCGGGTCGAACTGGAAGGTCAGGCGGGCAAGGACGTTGCGCTGGCCCTTCTTCGCCTCGGCGTTGGGATCGTCGTCATGGGCGTAGTTGTAGTACTGCTTGACGATGTTGTTGTAGCGCGCCGCCAGCCGGACGCCGACCTTGTCGTTGAGCGGGCCGG
>WGNW01000102.1 GCA_016124315.1 Alphaproteobacteria bacterium | reverse complement strand
TGTTCCAGGCTGAAGGCGTAAAACAGCGCCTCCTGCATCACGGTCCGCTCACCCATCATCAGCCAATCTCCCACATCGCCGGGAAATTGAATCAGCGCGCCGCTACCGCCGCAAGTCGGAGTTTTTCAACACAATCGGTCGTGAGCCGCCCGACCGTTCAGGGTGGCAAGCGAACCTTCGGCCGTCCTTGCACCGTCAGGAGATCAGCCTGCCACAGCTTGCTAACGATCTCTTCCGCAGTAGTCGCTTCCTTGGCATTCACCCTCCTCCTCATGGCAAAAATTTACTTCAGGAGGACCACTTTTCAGGGGGCGGACCCGCATCACCCTCCATTGGACGGACCAAGCAACGATGCCCAGCCGAGCCATGCTCCAGAATATGCTTTCCACCAATGGCTTTAACGCCAGCGCAGGATACTGTGGTGGAGTGTCGGAGTCTTATACACCTGGGGCGGGATATGCGACCGGAGTTGGGTTCGCGTCCGCACGGGTGGGCGCGAGCTATAATTACTTTCTATACGGAGGGAATGTTGGGGGCGGATGGTGATGAATGCGCGTATTCTTGGCATCGGTGCGTTTGTATTGATGATCGGGGTAGTTGGGCTGATATGCCTATTTTCCCCAAACTCCATACAGGCCTATGCGAAATGGTTGGTGGACCGGGATCTCTTATCCGGTGGCCGACTTGTGAGAAGTTTTGTGCTCTCGGGTGGATACCTCATCGCTGTTAGAGCTGTGGGTATTATCGCTTTGGTTGCATGCGGCTTTGTCATTTGGGCGAGTGCAAGAGGCCTCTGACAGAGGCAGATATTCGAAGAGTACGCAGCTATTTTGCTGAATATGGTAGCCGACGGCAGGAACCTCACGCCGTCGACTTCTCACACATCTTCCCCAATCAGGTTTCCGCCGAAGCTTTGCCCGAAAGGCTGAAGATGTAGGGTTGCCTTGGTGAGGGTTTCGATTTGGGCGCCCTTGTCGATCAGGCCGACGGTGCGCCAGCCGCTTTCCCCATGGTCAAGGCGGTGCAATAGGCCTTCCAGCCGCCATAGGCGGTGATGTCCTCGGCGCCGCGCACCGCCCAGTCCTCGCACAGGAAGCCCTTGACGCCCAGGCCGTCCTCCAGTTCCACCGTGCCGATGCCCAGCGGGCTGGGCACCCGGCCGACGAAGCGGCCGAAGGCCGGCTCGGTGAGCCGCCATACCTCGACCTCGATCCCCTTGCCCTCGTAGCCCGGTTCGCGGATCAGGCCCGGCTTGGCCGGCTCGGTGTTCGGCAGGGCGAACAGCCGGTAGTCGGGTGCGGTGCGGCAGGCGCGCACGAAGCGCGCCTCCAGTTCAGTGAGCTGGTGGTGCAGCGGCATGCCGCGCAGATGGGCGCCGACCACGGCGAGGTCCACATAGGCCTCGGGCGCCGGCTCGGGCACCAGCGAGCGGGTCGAGAGCAGTTCGCCGGTCGCGCCCGCCGTCTCGACCAGCGCCCGGTGCAGCCGGTCCGCCAGCACCGCCAGGGAATCGTCGGCGAACGCCGGGCCGATCAGGGTGACGCCCAGCGGCAGGCCGTCGCGGCGCTTGCCGGCCGGCACGGCGATGCCGCAGCAGTCCAGCAGGTTCACGAAATTGGTGTAGACGCCCAGATTGGCGTTCAGCTGGATGGGGTCGGCCTCCATCTCGCTCACCCGGTAGGTGGTGGGGCATGTCGGCAGCAGCATGAAGTCGAACTTCTCCCACTCCCGCGCCGCCACCCGCTCCAGCGCCTTCAGCCGGTACTGGCCCTCGAACACGTCGACGCCGGTGAACTGGCGCGCGCCGCGGACGATCTGGCGCACCACCGGGTGCACCGCCATGGGGTTGGTGTTGAAGAAGGTCTGGATGGCGGCCAGCCGCTCCGATACCCACGGCCCCTCGTAGAGCAGCGCCGCCGCCGCGCCGAAGGGCTGGTAGTCGAACGCGACCGCCTGGCCGCCCAGGCTTGCGAGCCGCTCGCAGGCGCGGTCGTAAAGGCCGGCGGAATCCCGGTCGTCGAAGAAGACGCGGTCCTCCTCGGCGAGGATGCCGAAGCGGAATCCGCGCAGCGGCAGCGGCCGGGGCGCCATGGTGCGGCCGTAAGGGTCGTCGCCGTCGTTGGCCTGGGCGATGTGGCGCACCCGGTTGGCGTCGCCGACGCTGAACGAGAACACGGTGACGCAGTCCAGCGACCGGCAGGCCGGGACCACGCCCGCGGTGCTGAGCAGGCCCTTGGTGGGCTTGACGCCGACGATGTTGTTGAGCGCCGCCGGCACCCGGCCCGAGCCGGCGGTGTCGGTGCCCAGCGCGAAGGAGACCATCCCCGCCGCCACCGCCACCGCCGAGCCGGAGCTGGAGCCGCCGGAGATGTAGTCCCGGTCGAACACGCAGCGCGGCGCGCCATAGGGCGAGCGGGTGCCGTTGAGGCCGGTGGCGAACTGGTCCAGGTTGGTCTTGCCGATCAGGATGGCGCCCGCGTCGAGCAGCCGCTGCACGGCGGTGGCGTTCTCCCAGGGCTGGTAGGCGTAGTCCGGGCAGGCGGCCGTGGTCGGCAGGCCGGCGCAGTCGATGTTGTCCTTCACGGCAAAGGGCACGCCGTAGAGGGCAAGGCCGTCGATGCCTTCCGGCCGGGCCGGCAGCGCGCGCGCCTTGGCGACCGCCTCTTCGCGGGGCACCAGGCTGATCCACACCGCCTCGTCGCCCCAGGCCTCGATGCGGTCGTAGACGTCGTCCACCACCTGTTCCGGGGTCGCGCTGCCGTCTCGGTAGGCGGCGAGGAGGTCTTCGATCTGCAGGGAAAATGCGGGCATCAGGCGGCCTTCATCACGGCAACGACCTGGCCGGCCTTGACGGGCCGGCCCGGCTGGCAACGGTACTCGCTGACCACGCCCGCCACCGGGGCGGTGATGGCCAGCTCCATCTTCATGGATTCGACGATGACGAGGGTTTCGCCTGCGGCGACCGACTGGCCTGGCTCGGCGACCAGCTTCCAGACATTGCCGGGGACGTGGGATTCGACGCCGACGGCGCCGTCGGGGAGCGCGCCCTCGTCGGGCGGGGCGGCGACCGCCTCGTCGCTCACATAGCTGGCCAGCCCCTGCTCCGCCCAGCGCTGGCGCTCCGCCTCGAAGGCCGCCTGCTGGCGCGCCTTGAACGCGGCGATGCCGTCGGCATGGGTATCGAGGAAGTGGCCGTACTCCTTGAGGCTGAACGTCGTCTCCTCGATATCCAGCTTGTAGCGCCCGTAGGGAAAGTCGGCGCGGGCCTCCAGCAGCTCCTCGGCGGAGACCGGGAAGAAGCGGATCTGGTCGAAGAAGCGCAGCAGCCACGGCACCCCGGGCTTGAAGGGCGGCGGCTGGCGCCAGGTGTTCCACACCTGGATGGTGCGGCCGACGAGCTGGTAGCCGCCCGGCCCCTCCATGCCGTAGATGCACAGATAGGCGCCGCCGATGCCCACCGCGTTCTCGGGCGTCCAGGTGCGGGCCGGGTTGTACTTGGTGGTGACCAGCCGGTGGCGCGGATCGACCGGCGTGGCGACGGGCGCGCCCAGATAGACGTCGCCCAGCCCCAGCACCATGTAGCGGGCGTCGAAGAACAGCCTGTAGACGTCGTCGATGCTGTCCAGCCCGTTGACGCGGCGGATGAACTCGATGTTGGACGGGCACCACGGCGCGTCCGGCCGCACCAGCTCCTGGTACTTGCGCGCGGCCAGCTGGGCCTGGTCGTCGTTCCACGACAGCGGCAGATGGACGATCCGCGACGGCACGCGCATCTCGTCCATGTCGGGCAAGCCGCGCTCCAGTTCGCGCAGCCCGTCGAGCAGGCGGCCGAGCGGCAGCCGGAGGCTGTCGTAGTGAATCTGCAGCGAGCGGATGCCGGGCGTCAGGTCGATGACGCCGGGCCAGTCCTCCTGCTGGATCGCCTGCATCAGGCCGTGCACCCGCATCCGCAGCCGGAGGTCGAGCACCAGCGGACCGTATTCCACCAGCAGGTAGGAATCGCCGGCCACCCGGTAGCACACCGGGATGTCCTGCGCCTCGTCCCGCGCCAGCACCGCGTCCTCGCGGCGGACGATGGCGGCGGGGGCGGGGGCGGGCGGCGGCGCCGACAGGTTGAGGACGGCGGCGTCCTGCGCGCCGCGCAGGGCGGCGGCCTCGTCCAGGGACAGGCGGCGGAAGCGCACCGTATCGCCCGGCTTGAGCTGGCCCGCCTTCCACAGCTCCGCCTCGACGATCACCGCCGGGCAGACGAAGCCGCCCAGGCTGGGACCGTCCGGCCCGAGGATGATCGGCATGTCGCCGGTGAAGTCGATGGCGCCGACCGCATAGGCGTTGTCGTGGATGTTGGACGGGTGCAGCCCCGCCTCGCCGCCGTCCGGCCGAGCCCAGCGCGGTTTCGGGCCGATCAGCCGCACGCCGGTGCGCGAGCTGTTGAAATGCACCTCGTAGGCGCTGGAGAAGAAGGTGTCGATGTCGTCGTCGGTGAAGAAGTCGGGCGCGCCGTGGGGGCCGTAGAGCACGCCGATCTCCCACTCGCTCGAGAGCGCCGGCCGGGCGGTCTCGGCCAGGGCCTGCGGGATGAAGGCGCCGGTCGCGCCGTTGAGCCGCAGCACGTCGCCGGTGCGCAGGGTACCCGTGGCGTGGCCGCCGAAGCCGCCCAGACCGAAGGCGGCGCCCGAGCCCAGATAGTCCGGCACGTCGAAGCCGCCCGCCACGGCCAGATACGACCGGTTGCCGGGACCGTCGACGCCGCCCAGGGCGAGCACCTGCCCGGCCCGGACCCGGAAGCTGCGCCACCAGTCCACGGGCTTGCCGTCGAGCGTCGCCTTCATGCGGGCGCCGCCGAGGGCGATGACCGCGTCGCAGCCGAAGCGCAGGGTGGGGCCGGTCAGCGTCATCTCCAGGCCCGGCGCCCCTTCCGGATTGCCCACCAGCCGATTGGCCAGCCGGAACGACAGGGAGTCCATGGGGCCGCTGGGCGGCACGCCCACGTTCCAGTAGCCCACGCGGCCGGGCCAGTCCTGGATGCTGGACTGGGCGCCTGGACTGACCACCTCGACCGCCTTGGGCACGAAGGGGAAGCTCTTCAGCGTCGCCGTGGTGGCGCGGCCCTGCTTGAACACCCGCGAGGCGGCGATCTCGCGCAAATAGGCGAGGTTGGTCTCGATGCCGTAGAGCTGGGACCGGCCCAGCGCCTCGGACAGCGCCCGCACCGCCGCCGCCCGCGTCCGGCCGGTGACGATCAGCTTGGCCAGCATCGGATCGTAGTAGGGCGGCACCTCGGTGCCCGACTCCACCCAGCCGTCGACCCGCACATTGCAGGGGAACTTCACCGCCGTGAGCCGGCCGGCGGCGGGCCGGAAGTCCTTGGCCGGGTCCTCGGCATAGAGGCGCACCTCGATGGCCGTGCCCGACGGACGCCCGGCGGGGATGGCGAGGGCCGGAAACTCGCCCGCCGCCTGGCGCAGCATCCACTCCACCAGGTCGACGCCGAACACCTCCTCGGTGACGCAGTGCTCCACCTGCAGCCGGGTGTTGACCTCGAGGAAGTAGAACCGCTCGGCATCCACGTCGTAGACGAATTCCACCGTGCCGGCGGATTCGTAGTCGACCATCTTGCCCAGGGCGATGGCGGCGGCATGCAGGTCGAGGCGCGCCTGGGTGGGCAGGTTGGGCGCCGGCGTCTCCTCGACAACCTTCTGGTTGCGGCGCTGGAGCGAGCAGTCGCGCTCGCCGAGGGCGATCACCGCGCCCCGTCCGTCGCCGAAGATCTGCACCTCGATGTGCCGCGCCTTGGCGACGAACTTCTCCAGAAACAGGCCGGCGTCGCCGAAATTGTTGCGGCTGAGCTGGCGCACCGCCTCGAACCGGGCCTTCAGGTCGGAGGGGCCGTGGCAGAGCTGCATGCCGATGCCGCCGCCGCCCGCCGAGCTCTTGAGCATCACCGGGTAGCCGATCCGCCCGGCCGCCTCCAGCGCCGCCGCCTCGTCGTCGAGCAGGCCGGTGCCCGGCAGCAGCGGCACGCCGCTTTCCTCGGCGATCTCGCGGGCGGTGTGCTTGAGCCCGAAACGGCGCATGTGCTGGGGCCGCGGGCCGATGAAGCGGATGCCGTGGAGCGCCAGCCTCTCGGCGAAGCCCGGATTCTCCGACAGGAAGCCGTAGCCGGGATGCACCGCTTGCGCGCCCGTCTGCTCGCAGGCCGCGACGATGGCTTCCTGGTTCAGGTAGCTCTCGGCGGCGGGGGCCGGACCGACGCACACCGCCTCGTCCGCCATCAGCACGTGCCTGGCGTGGCGGTCGGCCTCGGAATAGACCGCCACCGAGGCGATGCCCATGCGCCGCAGCGTCCGGATCACCCGGCAGGCGATCTCGCCGCGATTGGCGATCAGGACCTTCTCGAACATCGACGGCGCTCCGCTCAGCCCTCCGGTCCCCAGATCAGCACCCTCACCGGCGTCGGGCTGAAGCCGTTGCAGGGATTGTTGACCTGCGGGCAGTTGGAGATCACCACCAGCACGTCCATCGCCGCCTCCAGGTCCACGTAGCCGCCCGGATCGGAGATGCCGTCGTCGATGGTCACCTCGCCGTCGGGCATGATCGGCACGTTCATGAAGAAGTTGATGTTGCCGACGATGTCGCGCTTGCCCATGCCGTACTTGCCCACCTCCAGCAGGAAGTTCTCGCGGCAGGCGTGCATGTACCGGGTGTGGTGGCCGAAGCGCACCGTGTTGCTCTCGCAGCTGCAGGCGCCCGCCGAGGTGTCGTGCCGGCCGCAGGTGTCGGCGACGACGGTCGCCATGACGTTGCCCTCGTTGGACATCAGCGCCGTGCCCAGCTCGATGTAGGCGGCGCCCTGGGCGGTCAGCGTGTCCTGGGCGCTGTAGCGTTCGGTCGGGTTGAGGGCGCTGTAGAGGATGGTGTCGACGGCCTGCTGCCCCTCCAGGTCGACGATGCGCAGCACCTCGCCCTTCTTCACCAGCCCGGACCAGGGGCGGCGGGCGGGAATGGTGAAGTCGTAGGTGGCCGTGGTCAGGTCGCGGTCGATGGTCTTGGTCATTATGGCCTCCTTACGCCTGGTCGCCGAACAGGGGATCGGTGTTCTCGAAGCCGCGGACCGCCTCCTCGGTGGCGGTGCGGCAAAGATCGTCCGGCGGCGGCGCGGACGAGCGCCAGACCACCGCCTCGACGGAAGCGGGCGCGTAGCCGGGCGAGGGATCGAGGGGATGGGGGCAGTTGGACAGCACCGCCAGCACGTTCATCTCGGCCCGCAGGTCGACGAAGTCGCCGGCCCGGTCGTGTCCGCCGGTCCACTGGAAGCGGCCGTCATCGGCTGTCGAGACCCCGGCGAAGAAGGTGACGCAGGGCGGCACGTCCTTCACGCCCATGCCGTACTTGCCGACGGCGAGGCGGAAATTGTCGCGGCTGTTGCGCAGGTGCGGGTCGCCGTACTTCCGCCCGTTGCTCGCCGGCGTGGAGCCGCCGGCGATGAAGTCGTGCCGGCCGCAGCTGTCGTCGGTGATCGACATCAGCACCCGGCCCATGTCGGAGAACAGCACCCGCCCCCGGGAGAGGCGCGAGTGCCACTGCACCTTCACCGTGTCGCCGGCGTTGTAGCGCTCGCTGGTGTCGTCCGCGTTCCAGAACAGGGCGGAGACGCTGCCGGTGCCGCCGTTGACGATGCGCAGGGTCTGGCCGCGCGGCACCACGGTGCTCCAGTACCATCCGCCGGGAATGGTCTCGCGCCTCAGGGTAAGGCGGGCGTCGAGTACGCGCGGGTTGCCGGGGAACTCGCCGGCCTTCGCCAGCAATGGCGACTTGGCCCTGGCGCCAGCCTGCAACGCCTCGTAGCGGCGGCGGAATTCCTCGGGGGTGGCTTGGTCGAGCGCGGTCATGGTTCTCTCCTCTACTGACCGGCGCCGGGCCGTCCCGGCTGTGCCCCCGCGTCATCGAGAGGGCGGGTCGTCCCACCCGGGGGCGTCTCATTGTCTGCAACGGGATATTTCGGCGGCCAGATCGCCAGGTCGTGGGTGATGGTGGCTCCGTACCGTTCCCGCTCCTCCGGGCGGTTGCGGGGCCGGTCGAAGGCGATCACCCGGGTGCCCAGGTGGAAGGCCTCGGACAGGTCGTGCGTGACCATGAACACGGTCATCCTGGTCTCGCGCCACAGCTTGAGCATCAGCACGTGGATCTCGGCGCGGATGCCCGGATCGAGCGCACCGAACGGCTCGTCCAGCAGCAGCACTCGGGGCCGCTTGATCAGCGCCTGGGCAATGGCGAGGCGCTGCTGCATGCCGCCGGAAAGCTGGCTGGGATAGAGAGCGAGGAAGTCGCCCAGCCCGACGGCGGCGAGCATCCCGGCCGCCTCCTCGCGGGCCTTCCGGCGCGCCTTGCCGAACAGCTTGCCCAGCAGCGGCGATGCGGCGAACTCCAGGCCGATCAGCACGTTCTCCAGCACCGTCAGGTGCGGGAACACCGAATAGCGCTGGAACACCACACCCCGGTCGGCGGTCGGCTCCCCGGGAAGCTGCTCGCCGTCGACCAGGATCTGCCCGCGGGTCGGCGTCTCGGCGCTGAGCAGCATGCGCAGGAAGGTGGACTTGCCGCAGCCCGACGGGCCGACCAGCGCGATGAAGGAATGGGGCGCCACCTCCAGCGAGACGTGCTCCAGCACCACCCGGCCGTCATATTCCTTCCACAGGTTCTGGACGCTGACGGCGGTCACCGCTGCTTCCTCCCCTCGACGAACCAGGGGAACGCCCGGGCCTGCAGCAGCCGCAGGCCGTAATCCAGCAGGAAGGCAAGCAGGGTGATCCACGCCACGTAGGGCAGGATGACGTCCATCGCCAGATAGCGGCGCAGCAGGAAGATGCGGTAGCCCAGCCCGCTCTGGGAAGCGATGGCCTCGGCGGCGATCAGGAACAGCCAGGCCGCTCCCAGCGACAGCCGCAGGGAATCGATGAGCCGGGGCAGCATCTGGGGCACCACCACCCGCAACGCGATCTGCCAGGTGGAGGCGCCCAGCGTCTGGGCCTTCACCATGATCTCGCGGGGCAGTTCCTCGACCCGCAGGATCATGTCGCGCAGAATCATCGGCGTGATGCCGATGACGATGAGGGCGACCTTCGCCGTCTCGCCCAGCCCGAAGATGATGAACAGGATGGGCAGCACCGAGAGCGGCGGGATCATCGCCACCACGGCGATGAAGCCGCTGAACGTCGAGCGCATGTAGGGCAGCAGGCCGACGGCGATGCCCAGCAGCCCGGCCGTCACGGTGGCGATGGCGAGGCCGGCGAGGAGCCGGGCGAGGCTGGCCGCCGTGTCGACCCACAGCAGCACGTCGCCGGTCCGCTTGTCGGCCTCGAAGGCCATCCGCGAGAAGCCCGCGCCGATGGACGAGAACGCCGGCAGCAGCTTGTCGTTGGGGTTGACCGCCAGCCGCGCCTCCGATCCCGCCAGATAGGCCAGCAGGATCAGGAGGAACGGGAGGGCGGAGAGGAGGAGCGAGGCTCCCCGGCTGGGGTAGGCGTTGATCAGGCGCCGGTGCATGGATCCTCCAAGGGTCGAGGCCTCTGCGCGATGCGCCCTACTTGCCCGCCTGGGCGGCCTCGTTCATGAAGGCGGCGGTGAACCGGAGCTTCACGTTGTTCTTGTCGCCCAGCACCTTGCCGTCGGGGAAGGCGATGCCCACCACGTCGGCGCTCGGCGCGCCCTGGCCGAGCAGCCCATGGGCGAACAGGAACTTGCGCACCGAATCCATGGTCTTGTGCAGACTGCCGCTCATGGCGAACTCGACGCCCTGTGCCGGCTGGTAGAACATCTTGGTGGAGGCGAGTTGCATCTCGTAGCCGGCCAGGTCGGTCTCGGACGCCTTGCCCATGGCCTCGCGGGCCTCCTTCCCCTCCGGCGTGTCGGACGCCATGATCGCCATGGTCTCGTACCAGGCGCCGGTCAGCGCGCGGCCGAAGTTCGGGTTGTCGTGCAGGGTCTTGGTATTGACCACCGTGAGGTCGATGATCTCGCCCGGAATCTGGCTGGAGTCGAACACCTTGTGGGCCTTGGGCGTCGCCATGATCTCGGCCACCAGCGGGTTCCAGGTGACGACGGCGCTGACGTCGGGCGTGTTCCAGGCGGCGACCATGTCGGCGTCAGAGGTGTTGACCACGGTGACGTCCTTTTCCGACTTGCCGATGGATTCGAGGGCGCGGGCCAGCAGGTAGTGGGACACCGAGAGCTCGACCAGGTTGACCTTCTGGCCGATGATGTCGCTGAGCTTGCTCTTGTCCTTCAGGATCACCGCGTCGTTGCCGTTGGAGAAGTCGCCCACGATCAGCGCCGTGGTGTCGACGCCGCCCACGGCCGGGATTGCCAGGGTGTCCATGTTGGTGGCGGTGACGGCGTCGTAGGCGCCGGCGGTGTACTGGTTGATGGACTCGATGTAGTCGTTGAACTGGACCACGTCGATCTTGATGCCGTACTTGTCGGCCCACTTCTTGACGATGCCGTGGTCGGCGGCCCAGCCCCAGGGCATCCAGCCCACGTAGATCGACCAGGCGAGCTTGAACTCGGTCTTCTTCTCGGCGCTGGCCGGGGCGGCGAAGCCGGCGATGGCGACGGTGACCGCCACGATGGCGGCGACGAACCTCGATGTTTTCCTCATGGCAGCAATCCTCCACTCTTGCAGTTCAGTTCAGAGGATTGGCGAGGCCTGTCGCAGGATGCCAATCCCTGCTTCACGTGACCTCCCGGGCTTTTGTCCCGCCGTGTACTCGGCCGGCCGGTCCGGTCGAGCGGCAGCTCTCGGACCAGTCGCCTGGACAATCCCTCCAGGCCGGAACCCTAGCCACCATTCCCCAACCTAAAAGCAACTACCGTGCCAACCGCGGCGGTAGCGGATTTCCCCCACGAACGGCGCCGCGCGGCGGCGTGGAGCCGGCCGGCGCTGACCAATATTTCATCATGTATCCCATTCTGCCGATTGTTTGTGCAGCGCAGCGGCCGGGCTGCAGGCTTGGCGCGCGCTCGCGCCTGCGCTACATCTGCCCAACGTGAGGAGAATGCCGTGTTCGACTTCCTAATCCACGACCGCCCCGCCGATGCCGTCGACATCCATCCGCTGACCGAGGACGCCGCCCGCCCCTGGCTGGACGGACAGCCGGAGCGGGCGCGCCGCTGGGCCGGCCTGCAGGACTTCAAGGGCAAGGCGGGCCAGATCCTCCTGCTGCCCGACGCCGCCGGCGGCATCTCGTGCGTGCTGCTGGGACTGGGGCCGGAAGGGAACGCGCCGGCCTCTCCCTGGTCCTTTGCCGGACTGCCCGCCGCGCTGCCGGAAGGCGCCTACGCACTCACCGACATCCCCGACGCGGGCTTCGCGACCATGGCGGCGCTGGGCTGGGCGCTGGGCACCTACGATTTCGACCGCTACCGGCAGGCGGGTCCGGAGCCGCGCAAGCCCCATCCGCACCTGGTGGTACCGGACGGCTGCGACCTGGACTACGCGACGGCGGCGGCGAAGGCGACGTTCCTGGTGCGCGACCTGGTGAACACGCCGGCCAACGACATGGGCCCCGCCGACCTGGAGCGCGAGGCGCTCGACCTCGCCGCCCGGCTGGGCGCCGAGGCCACGTCGATCGTCGGCGACGAGCTGCTGGCCGAAGAACTGCCCGCCATCTACGAAGTGGGCAAGGGCAGCGAGCGGGCGCCGCGCCTGATCGACCTGCGCTGGGGCGACGAAAGCCATCCCAGGGTCACGCTGGTCGGCAAGGGTGTCTGCTTCGACACCGGCGGCTACGACCTGAAGCCCAGCTCGGCCATGGCGCTGATGAAGAAGGACATGGGCGGCGCCGCCCACGTGCTGGGCCTCGCCCAGATGATCGTCGCACTCGAGCTGCCGGTGCGCCTGCGGGTGCTGATCCCGGCGGTGGAGAACAGCGTGTCGGGCAACGCCTTCCGGCCCAGCGACGTCATCGCCAGCCACAAGGGGCTCACCATCGAGATCGGCAACACCGATGCCGAAGGCCGGCTGATCCTGGCCGACGCGCTGGCACTGGCGGCCGAGGAGGAGCCGGACCTGCTGGTCGACTTCGCCACCCTGACCGGCGCCGCCCGTTCGGCCTTGGGCCCGGACGTGCCGCCGTTCTTCACCGACGGCGACGACCTCGCGGCCGATCTCCAGGCGGCGGCCGAGGCGGCCGCCGACCCCGTCTGGCGCATGCCGCTGTGGCCCGGCTATGCCGAAAAGCTGAAGAGCTCCATTGCCGACATGCGCAACGACGGCGGCCCTTTCGCCGGCGCCATCACCGCGGCACTTTTCCTCAAGCGGTTCGTTAGTGCTCCGGAGCGCTGGATCCACCTGGACATCTACGCGTGGAACCCGGACAAGCGTCCGGGCAAGCCCGTCGGCGGCGAAGCGATGGCGATGCGCGCGGTTTTCGCGATGATTCGCAAGCGGTTCGCCGGTCAATAATCGTTTCAGGGGCGCTTGTAATTCGATGTCGCAAACCGATAATCTTGTCTATGTCCCTGAATATCACGAATCCCCAGGCCCTGAGCCTCTGGCTGAACACCGTAAGCACACTGGTCCGCGACGAAGAGACGCCCGATCTCACGGCGCGCCAGATGGCGATCTTGCTGACCGTCTACCTCACGCCACCACCGCACACGGTGCGCGGGCTGGCCGGCCGGCTCGACATCACCAAGCCGGTCGTCACCCGGGCGCTCGACACGCTGGGCCGTCTGAACCTGCTCAAGCGGCGCCGCGACATGGCGGACAAGCGCAACGTACTGATCGAGCGCACGCCGTTCGGCTCCACCTATCTCGGCCAGCTCTCCGACATCATCGTCACGGCGGGCTTCGACGCCTGACGAGGCGGCCATGAAGGGCGACCCGCGCCTCACGCCGGCCCGGGACGACCTCGCCGCCGACTATCTGCGCGCGATCGTCAAGGCCGGGCGCTACGCCAAGGGCGAGCCCAGGCAGGTGCGCCTGCCCTATGCGCCGCTTCACGCCCGCCCCGACGTCGCCTCCGGCCGCCTGACCGAGGCGCTGATGGGCGAGATCGCCATCGTCTACGAGGATGCGGCCGGCTGGTCCTGGTGCCAGCTCGCCGCCGACGGCTATGTCGGCTACATGCCCAGCGTCGCCCTCGGCGAGCCGGGGCCCGAGCCCAGCCACAAGGTCGGCGCCCTGCGCACCTTCATCTACGCCGAGCCGAACCTGAAATCGAAGGTCCTGGGCGCCGTCAGCCTGGGCTCCATGGTCGCGGCCGAGGGAAGCGAGGACGTGTTTACCGCCATCGACGGCGGCGGCTGGGTGTTCTCCGAGCACCTCAGGCCCGTCGACGAGATGGAGCCCGACTACCTCACCACCGCCATCCGCTTCGTCGGCGTGCCCTATCTGTGGGGCGGCAAGACCAGCCTGGGCCTGGACTGCTCGGGCCTGGTGCAGGTGGCGCTGCGCTTCGCCGGTATCCTCGACTGCCCGCGCGACAGCGACATGCAGGCGGCCGAGCTGGGCGAGGCGATCGAGCCCGACGCGCGCCTGGCGCAGCGCGGTGACCTGGTGTTCTTCCCCGGCCATGTGGGCATGGTGATCGACGACGGCGTGCTGCTGCACGCCAACGCCTGGGACATGATGGTCTCGCCCCACCCGCTGCGCTACGTGGTGGCAGAAGTGGCTAAGAAGCACCCCAGCCCGGTGACGGCGATCCGGCGGCTGGCATAGCGACCGCGGCGCAGCGCCGGCCGAGGCTTGCGCGGCGCGGCCGAATCTGAAACAACAAGGCAGGCTTGTGGGCGTCCCGCCATCCTCCTGATCGGGCCGGATCGGGAAGGCGGCGGATTTCGGGTCGCCTATTGGGCACAAGCGCATGAAATACAGGGCGGATATCGACGGGCTGCGGTGTCTCGCGGTCGTGCCGGTGTTGTTCTTCCATGCCGGAGTCGGCGCGTTCAGCGGCGGCTATGTGGGCGTGGACGTCTTCTTCGTCATCTCGGGCTACCTGATCACCGGCATCATTCAGAGCGACCTGGAGCGCGAGCGCTTCTCCGTGCTGGATTTCTATGACCGCCGGATTCGCCGCATCATGCCGGCCCTGATCGCCGTGCTGCTGTTCACGCTCGCCGCAGGAATGATCCTGTTCCTGCCCCAGCACCTGGAGGCGCTCGGCCGGGCCGCCGTCGCCACGGTGATGTTCTGCTCCAACATCCTGTTCTACACCCAGGCCGGCTACTTCAGCGAACCGGCCGAGACCATGCCGCTGCTGCACACCTGGTCGCTGGCGGTCGAGGAACAGTTCTACATCTTCTTCCCGATTCTGCTGTGGCTGGTCCACCGGTACCGGCCCAAGGCCGTCTTCTGGGTGCTGGCCCCGATCGCGCTGGCGTCGTTCGCCCTGAGCGCGTGGGGCGCCGTCCACAAGCCGGCCTTCACGTTCTTCCTTTCGCCGACCCGGGTGTGGGAACTCTTCGCCGGCGCAATGCTGGCGCTCGGCGCCGTTCCCGCCGTGCGGGGACGGGTTGCCCGCGAGGTGCTGGCGGCGGCGGGCGTCGCGCTGATCGGCTGGGCGGTGTTCAGCTTTTCGCCAAAGACCGCGTTCCCCGGCGCCAACGCGCTGTTCCCAGTGCTCGGCGCCGCGCTGCTGCTCCATGTGGCGCCGGGCACCGTGGCGGGACGGCTGCTGTCCACCCGGCCGCTGGTGTTCGTCGGGCTGATCTCCTACTCGCTCTACCTGTGGCACTGGCCGATCATCGTCTTCACCCAGTACTACCTCATGACGAAGCTGGCGGGCTGGACCGCCGCCGCCGTGATCGCAGCCTCGTTTGCCGTCGCGACACTGTCATGGCGCTATATCGAGCGGCCGTTCAGGCGCCGGGGCGTGTGGCCGCGAAGCAGGGTCTACGCTGCCGCGGGATCGGCGATGGCGGTGTTCGTCGCGGCCGGCGTGGCCACCGCGGCCTCGAACGGCCTGCCGCAGCGGTTTCCTCCGGAGGTGCTGCGGCTGGCCAGCAAGCAGTTCCTCTACAGCCCCCGCCGCGACGACTGCCATTCCCAGGAAGGCCACGCGATTTCGCCGGACCGTTCCTGCGTGCTGGGTGCAGCGGTCCCGCCGGCCTATGCGGTGTGGGGCGACAGCTACGCGGTGGAGATCGCCTACGCCCTCGGCGAAATGGCCGGGAAAAACCACGCCTCCGTGGCCGAACTGAGCTATTCCGCCTGCCCGCCGGCGCTGGATTTCGCCCTGCCTGACCGTCCGGGATGCAGGAGATGGAACTCGGCCGTTCTCAAGTACCTGAAGGGGCGCGACTCGCCCCATACGGTCGTTCTCGCCATCGGCTTCGCGCGGTACCACTACGCGGACTGGCCGAAGCTTTCCGCCGGTCTGTCGACGACGACCGCTCGACTGGCAACGCTCGGCAAGCGGGTCGTGCTGATCTACCCGGTGCCGGAACCTCGCGTCGAGGTACCGACGGTGCTCGCGCTCAGCGCCATCCGCGGCCTGAACCTCAGCGCCTACGGCACGCGCTACGCCGACTACCTGCGAAACAATGCGCGGTATATCGCCCTGCTCGACAAGCTTCCTGCCGCGCTTCGCGCCTATCCGGCCCGCGCCTTCTGCGACCACCGCATGTGCCGGATCTATGCCCAGGGCGACGCCCTCTATTTCGACGACGACCACCCCAGCATTTCCGGTGCCCGCCGCATCGTCTCCCAGCTTCGGCCGCTGTTCGCCGCCGAAAGCGGAGGGTCCGGCGCCTCGCTGAAGCAGGCGTCATCACGCTAGACCACGGCCAGTTCGGACCCCGTTGCGCAAGCGACCTGACGCCCTCGACTCCCGGGCGTCCGCGACGGTAGGCTCCCGGAAGACCGGGAGGAGACGGCCATGACCATCGAGGAGTTGCTGGAGATCGAGGAGATCCGCGCGCTGCGGGCGCTGTGGGGCCACTACTACGACGGCCGGGAGATCGACAAGCTGGCGGAGCTGTTCACCGAGGACGCGGTCTGCGAGTTCTCGGCCAAGTACGGCGGCAACTGGACCGGCCGCGCGCAGATCCGCGAGAACTACCGCCGCTACGGCACGCCGCCGGCCTACCCGTCGCTGCACGCCGGCACCAACCATGTGGTCACCCTGCGCGGCCCGCTCGAGGCGACGGGCCGCTGGTACCTGCTGGACGTCAACACCCGGGAGGGCGTGGAGAACCCGCTGACCATCTTCGGCGTCTACGACGACGTCTACCGCAAGGTGGACGGCGCCTGGAAGATCCACCGCGCCCGGCTGCACTTCCTCTGGCCCGACCGGGTCGCCGACAAGCTGGGACCGCTGGCGAGCGCCTGGTCGGACGGCGACTGACCCGCGGCGGCTTCCCTACGTCCCCACCGCCTCGGCGTGGGCGACTTCCAGGTTGAAGGCGGCGGCCATCAGCGCCCTGGTGTAGTCGGTCCGGGGCTCGCGGAAGATGCGGTCCGCCGGGCCGTGCTCCACCACCCTGCCGTCCTTCAGCACCAGCACCTGGTCGGCGAGCGCCCGGACCACCCGCAGATCGTGGCTGATGAACATGTAGGTCAGGTTGTGGCGGGCCTGCAGGTCGCGCAGCAGGTCGACGATCTGCGCCTGCACCGACACGTCGAGGGCCGAGGTCGGCTCGTCCAGCACCACGAAGCGCGGCTTGAGCACCAGCGCCCGGGCGATGGAGATGCGCTGGCGCTGGCCGCCGGAGAACTCGTGCGGGTAGCGGTGGCGCATGGACGGGTCGAGGCCCACCTCCTCCATGGCCTGTACCACCCGCGCGTCCCGCTCGGCCTCGCTCAGCTGCTTCTCGTGGATCAGCAGCCCTTCTGCGACGATCTGCGCCAGCGACATGCGCGGGCTCAGCGAGCCGAACGGGTCCTGGAAGACGATCTGCATCTCGCGGCGCAGCGGCCGCATCTTCTGGAACGAGCGGCCGGCGATGTCCTCGCCGCCGAACCGGATGCCGCCACGGCTGGAGATCAGCCGCAGCACCGCCAAGCCGAGGGTGGTCTTGCCCGAGCCGGATTCCCCCACCACGCCCAGGGTGCTGCCCTCGCGGACCGCCACCGTCACGTCGTCGACGGCGCGCACATAGTCGCGGGTGCGGCGCAGGAAGCCGCCGGTGATGGGGAACCAGACCTTGAGCGTGTCCGTCTCCAGCAGCACCGGCGCCGTCTCCGGCTTGGACGGCGGCTCGCCCTTTGGCGAGGCGGCCAGCAGCCGCTTGGTGTAGGGATGCTGCGGGTTCTCGAACACCTGCTTCGACGGGCCGCTCTCGACGATCTCGCCCTGGGTCATCACGCAGACCCGGTCGGTGAACTTCTCGACGATGCCCAGGTCGTGGGTGATCAGCAGGATCGACATGCCGAGGCGCTGCTGCAGGTCGCGGAGCAGCGCCAGGATCTGCGCCTGGATGGTAACGTCGAGGGCCGTCGTCGGCTCGTCGGCGATCAGCAGGTCCGGCTCGTTGGCCAGCGCCATGGCGATCATCACCCGCTGGCGCTGGCCGCCGGACAGCTGGTGGGGATAGGCCTTCAGCCGCCTGGCCACCCCGTCGAGGCCCACCAGCCGGAGCAGCTCGACGGTGCGCGCCCGCGCCTGCTCGCCGCGCAGTCCCTTGTGCAGTTCCAGCACCTCGCCGATCTGGCGCTCCACCGTGTGCAGCGGATTGAGCGAGGTGAGCGGCTCCTGGAAGATCATCGAGATGCGGTTGCCCCGGATCTCCCGCAACGCCTTGTCGTCGGCGCCCACCAGCTCGCGGCCCTCGAAGCGGATCGACCCGGTGGGGTGGAACGCATTGGGATAGGGCAGCAGCTGCAGGATGGAGAGCGCGCTCACCGACTTGCCCGAGCCGGACTCGCCCACCAGCGCCAGCGTCTCGCCCTCGGCGATCGAGAAGGATACGTGCCTGACCGCCTCGACGACCCGGTTCTCGCCACGGAAATGCACCGACAGGTCGCGGACCTCGAGCAGGCTCATTTGCGGCTCCCGAAGGTCTTGCGCGGGTCGAAGGCGTCGCGAATCGCTTCGCCGATGAAGATCAGCAGGCTGAGCATGATGGCGAGCACCAGGAACGACGAGATGCCGAGCCACGGCGCCTGCAGGTTGTTCTTGCCCTGCTTCAGCAGCTCACCCAGCGACGCCGAGCCCGGCGGCATGCCGAAGCCGAGGAAGTCGAGCGAGGTGAGCGTGGCGATCGAGCCGTTGAGGATGAACGGCAGGAAGGTGAGCGTCGCCACCATGGCGTTGGGCAGCACGTGCCGGAACATGATGGCGCCGTTGCCTAGGCCCAGGGCGCGGGCGGCGCGCACGTAGTCGAAGTTGCGGGCGCGCAGGAACTCGGCACGCACCAGATCGACCAGCGTCACCCATCGGAACAGCACCATGATGGCAAGCAGCCACCAGAAGTTCGGCGTGACGATGCTCGACAGAATGATCAGCAGGAAGAGCTCGGGCAGATTCGACCAGACCTCCACGAAGCGCTGGCTCAGCAGGTCCACCTTGCCGCCGAAATAGCCCTGCACGGCGCCGGCCCAGACGCCGATCACCGAGGCGAAGACGGTGAGCGCCAGGCCGAACAGCACGGATATGCGGAAGCCGTAGATGATGCGGGCGGCCACGTCGCGCGCCTGGTCGTCGGTGCCCAGCGGGTTGTCCCAGCTCGGCGGCGCCGGCGCGGGCACCGGAATGTTCCGGTTGATGGTGTTCTCGCTGTAGGGGATCAGCGGCCAGACGATCCAGCCGCCGCTCTGCTTGATCAGCTGCTGGACGTAGGGGTCGCGGTAGTCGGCGGGCGTCTCGAAGAAGCCGCCGAACTCGGTCTCCGGATAGTCCCGCAGCACCGGCACGTAGAGCTGGTGGTTGTACTCCACCAGCAGCGGCCGCTCGTTGGCGATGAACTCGGCGAACAGCGACAGCACGAACAGCACGCCGAAGATCCACAGCGACCAGTAGCCGCGGCGGTTGGCCTTGAAGCTGGCCCAGCGCCGCTCGTTGAGCGGCGACACGCGCCAGAACAGGAAACGGCGCTCCTCGGACAGTCCCGCGACGGCTTCCCGGCTCATGACACCTCCCGCGTCTCGAAGTCGATCCGCGGATCGACCAGGACATAGGTGAGGTCGCCGATCAGCTTCATCACCAGGCCGATCAGGGTGAAGATGAAGAGCGAGCCGAAGATGATCGGGTAGTCCCGCTGGATCAGCGCCTCGAAGGACAGCAGTCCCAGCCCGTCCAGCGAGAAGATGTACTCGATCAGCAGCGAGTTGGTGAACAGGATGCCGACGAAGGCCGCCGGGAAGCCGGCGATCACCAGCAGCATGGCGTTGCGGAACACGTGGCCGTAGAGCACCCGGTGCTCGGTCAGTCCCTTGGCGCGGGCGGTCATCACATACTGCTTGTTGATCTCGTCGAGGAACGAGTTCTTGGTCAGCATGGTGAGCCCGGCGAAGCCGCCGATGGTCATCGC
The DNA here is from genome assembly GCA_016124315.1 of Alphaproteobacteria bacterium. Classification (GTDB taxonomy): domain Bacteria; phylum Pseudomonadota; class Alphaproteobacteria; order SMXS01; family SMXS01; genus RI-34. The sequence continues at coordinate 8,801 of WGNW01000102.1, read as the reverse complement.
GATGACCGGCAGGGTGATGTGCCAGAAATAGTCGGCGATCTGCTCCCACCAGGGGAGCATCGACCAGTTGTCGGAGGTGAGGCCCCTGAGCGGAAAGATCTGCCAGTAGCTGCCGCCGGCGAACAGCACGATCAGCAGCACGGCGAACAGGAAGCCGGGAATGGCGTAGCCGACCACGATGACCGCGCTGGTCCAGGTGTCGAAGCGGCTGCCGTCCCGCACCGCCTTGCGGATGCCGAGCGGGATGGAGATGGCGTAGACCAGCAGGGTGGTCCACAGCCCCAGCGAGATCGAGACCGGCAGCTTCTCCATGATCAGGTCGATCACCGGCCGTCCCTTGAAGAAGCTGGTGCCGAAATTGAAGGTGGCGTAGTCGCGCACCATGATCAGGAACCGCTCCAGCGGCGGCTTGTCGAAGCCGAACTGCTTCTCGATGCGGGCGATCAGCGCCGGGTCGAGGCCTTGGGCGCCGCGGTACTTGACGTTCTCGCCGGCGCCGCCCGAGGCGAGCTGGGCCTGGCGGCCGGCCGCGCCCATGTCGCCGCCGGCGCCGCCGCCGAGCCGCGCCGTGGCGCCCGCGTCGGCGCCGGTGATCTGGGCGATCATCTGCTCGACGGGTCCGCCCGGCGCGACCTGCACGATGGCGAAGTTGATCACCAGGATGCCGAACAGGGTCGGGATGATCAGCAGCAGGCGGCGGAGGATGTAGGCAGCCATCAGTTCTTTCCCCGTGCGGCGGCCAGGGCCCGGGCCTTGGCCGCGTCGTACCACCAGAGGTCGATCACGCCGCGCGCGTAGGCGGGCGGGCGGGCCGGCCGCCCGTACTTGTCCCACCAGGCGACGGTGTGGGTGCCCTTGTAGTACTGCGGCACCATGTAGTGGCCGTGCATCAGCACCCGGTCGAGGGCGTGGCAGGCGGTGATCAGCGCCGGCCGGTCGTTGGCCTCGACGATCCGGTCGATCATGGCGTCCACCACCTTGTTCCTGATGCCGGCATAGTTGAAGCTTCCCACCACGTCGGCCGCCTGGGACGACCAGAATGCCCGCTGCTCGACGCCGGGCGTGAGCGGCATGGTCAGCCGCATGGTGGTGAGGTCGAAGTCGAAATCCTTGACCCGCCGCTCGTACTGCGCCGGATCCACGGTGCGGATCGCCGCCTGGATGCCCAGCCGCTCCAGGTTGCGCACATAGGGCTGGAACACCCGCTCGAACTGGGGCTCGTAGCTCAGCAGTTCCACCGTCAGCGGCTGGCCGTCCTTCACCAGCACGCCGTCCTGTACCGTGTAGCCGGCCTGGCGCAGCAGCAACGCCGCCTGGCGCAGGTTGCGGCGGTCCTCGCCCGAGCCCCTGCTCTTCGGCGGCTGGTAGGCCGGCCCGAACACCGCCGGCGGCAGCTGGTCGCGGTAAGGCTCCAGCAGCGCCAGTTCGGCCGGGCTGGGCATGCCGGAGGCCTTGAGCTCGGAGTTCTCGAAGACGCTGCTGGTGCGCGCGTAGGCGCCGTAGAAGATCGCCCGGTTGGTCCATTCGAAGTCGAAGGCGAGATCGAGCGCGCGGCGCACCCGGACGTCCTTGAACTTGTCGCGGCGCAGGTTGATGAAGAACATCTGGGCGCCCGAGGGGCGGTTGTCGGGCAGTTCGGCCCGCCTGATCCAGCCGTTGGCGATGGCCGGCCCCTTATATTCCGTCGCCCAGGTCTTCGAGGTGAACTCCTCGCGGAAGTCGTAGGCGCCGGCCAGGAACGCCTGCATGCCGATGGACCGGTCGCGGTAGTACTCGAAGCGGATGGCGTCGAAATTCATCCGGCCGACGTTGACCGGCAGGTCGCGGCCCCAGTAGTCGGGCACCCGGTCGTAGGTGATGGAGCGGCCGGGCACCACCTTGCCGAAAGTGTAGGGTCCGCTGGTGAGCGGCTTGGCCAGCGAGACCGCGGTGAAGTCGTGCGCCGTGTACCACGCCTTGGACAGGATCGGCAGCAGCGCCACGGTCATCGGCAGGTCGCGCAGCGCGCCCTTGGGATCGAAGGTGTACTTCACCCGGCGCGTCCCCAGCGCCTCCACCTTCCGCACGTCGGCCAGCATCACCGCGTATTGCGGATGCCCCTTCTCCTTGAGGGCGTGGAAGGTGAACACCACGTCGGCGGCGGTGATCGGCGTGCCGTCATGCCACTTCGCTTCGGGCCGCAGGGTGAAGATCACCCAGGTCCGGTCCGGCGCCAGCTCGGCGCTCTGCGCCACCAGCCCGTAGACCGCGTCGGGCTCGTCCCACGCCCGGGTCATCAGCGAATCGTAGACCAGGCTGCGCGGCTCGCCGACCTCGATGCCCTGGGGCGCGACGCCGGAGACGATGAACGGATTGAGGCTGTCGAAGCTGGTGCTGCCCGTGTCCGGGGTGAGCGCCAGGGTGCCGCCCTTCGGGGCGTCCGGGTTGGCGTAGTCGAAATGCTTGAAGTCCGCCGGGTATTTGAGGTCGCCGAACGCCGACAGCCCGTAGCGCGCCGGCGCGGCGGCCGCGGCGGTGGCGCACAGGGCGAGGAGGAGCGCCGCGATCGCGGCCGTCGGGCGTCGCTTCATGCGCCCATCATAGCGTCATGGACGCGCCGCGCGCGCCTCATGGCATCTTCGCCTTCAGCGCCGCCGCCTTGTGCGGATCGAGCCACCAGATGGTGGGAAAGCCCGGCGTCAGGCCCGGCAGCGTGGCCGGCCGGCCAAACTTGTCCCAGTAGGCGATGCGGAAGGCGGCGAGATGCCACATGGGAACCACGTAGTGGTTGGCCAGCAGCACACGGTCGAGGGCGTGGGTGGCGGTGACCAGCGCGGCCCTGTCCTTGGCGTAGATCACCTTGTCGATAAGTGCGTCGACGGCGGGATTCCGGATGCCGATATAGTTGTGGCTGCCCGTCCGGCCGGCCGCGTCCGAGCCCCAGAACTCCCGCTGCTCGTTGCCGGGCGAGTCCGACTCCCCGTAGGTCTCGACCACCATGTCGAAGTCGAACCGGTCCATCCGCTCCTTGTACTGGGAGGGATCGACCAGGCGGATATGGGCCTGGATGCCGAGCCGCTTCAGGTTCTGGATGAACGGCATGGTGATGCGCTCGAAGGCGGGCTGCACCAGCATGATCTCGAAGCTGAGCTTCTGGCCGGTCTGCTTGTTGGTGAGCACGCCGTCCCGAACCTCCCAGCCGGCCTGGCGCAGCAGTAAGGCCGCCTTGCGCAAATTGTCCCGGTTGTTGCCGGAGCCGTCGGTGCTGGGCGCCTTGTAGGCCTGCGTGAACACGCTGTCGGGGATCTTGCCCGCCAGCGGCTTCAGCAGCGCCAGTTCGTCCTTCGACGGCAGGCCGCTACTGGCCAGCTCGGAGTTCGAGAAGAAGCTCTCCGTCCGAGTGTACTGGCCATAGAACATGGTCTTGTTGGTCCACTCGAAGTCGAAGGCCTCGGAGATCGCCTGGCGGACCCGCGGATCGGCGAAGATCGGCCGGCGGATGTTGAAGACATAGGCCTGCATGCCGGTCGGCAGCTTGCTGGGGATGAGTTCCTTCTTCACCGCTCCCGTCCGGATCGCCGGGAACGTCTCCTTGGTGTATTCCGTGGCCCAGGTCTTTGCGCTGATCTCGTGCTTGAAGTCGAACTTGTTGGTCTTGAACGCCTCCATCTCGACCGTGTCGTCCTGGAAGTACTCGTAGCTGATCCGGTCGAAATTGTACGAGCCCCGGTTGACCGGCAGGTCCTTGCCCCAATAGTCCTTCACCCGCTCGTAGACGATGGAGCGGCCCGGCTTCACCTCGGCCACCTTGTAGGGGCCGCTGCCCAGCGGCGGCTCGAGGGTGGCCGCGTCGAACTTGCGGCCCTGCCAGTAGTGCTTGGGCAGCACCGGAAGCTGGCCCATGATCATCGGCAGTTCCCGGTTGCCCGCCTGGTCGAAGATGAACTTCACCTTGCGGGGGCCGGTCTTCACCGCCTTCTTCACGTTGTGGTAGTACTGGGCGTAGAAGGGCTGGCCCTTCTCCATCAGCAGGTTGAAGGTGAAGACCACGTCGTCGGCGGTGATCGGCTTGCCGTCGTGCCAGCGCGCCTTTGGGTCGAGCGTGAATTCCACCCAGGAATCGTCGGAAGGCACGGTGACGGATTCGGCGATCAGCGCGTAGGACGTCGACGATTCGTCCAGGGAATCGGCCATCAGCGTCTCGTAGACCAGCCCGAGGCCGGCCGCCGCCGACCCAGTGACGACGAACGGGTTGAGGCTGTCGAAGCTGGCCGACGGGACGCTCAGCCGGGCGGTGCCGCCCTTCGGGGCGTCGGGATTGACGAAATCGAAATGATCGAAGCCGGGCTTGTACTTGGGCTCGCCCAGCAGCGACAGGGCGTGGACGGTGCGGACGGAAGGCGCTTCGGCATAGGCGGACCAGCTGGTGAGCAGCGCCAGAGCGGCCGCGAAAAGCGCTTTCTTCATCAGGATATTGCCTCGCTGTCGAACCCGTTCGGCAAGATATAACACCCTGCGCGGCGGACGCAAAAAGGGGGCCGCGCGGGCCCCCTTCGAAAGTCGTCCCGGCCGACGCTCAGCCGGCGGGCGCGGGTGCGGCGGCAGGCGCCTGGCCGGCGGGCGCCGCGTCCTTGGCGGGAGCGCCGGCAGCCGGCGCCGCGCCCTCGGCCGGTGCGGCACCCTCGGCCGGTGCGGCGCCGTCCGCGGGCGCGGCATTGTCGGCGGGCGCGGCGGCCTCCGGCGGCGGCGGCTCGGGCAGCGGCGGCGGATTGATCGCGTTCTGGCGCAGGAACAGGATGACGTCGGCGCGCTGCTGCGGGTCGGACAGGCCGGCGAAGCCCATCTTGTTGCCGGGGATGAATTCGCGCGGGCTGGTCAGCCAGTGGTCCAGGTCGTCGTAGGTCCAGGTGCCCGGATGGTTCTTCACCGCGTCGGAATAGTTGAAGTCGTCCTTGTGGCCGAAGTGGTTGCCCACCGTGTTGTAGAGGTTCGGGCCCACCCGGTTGGGGCCGCCCTGCTCGATGGTGTGGCAGGCCATGCACTTCTTGAAGATCTTGCCGCCTTCCTCCGCCGTGCCCTTGGCCAGCCGGACGGCCAGCGGCTCGACCTTCGGCTTGGCGGGGGCGCTGGCCTCCTCGGTGGCCTCCACGCCGGGCACCACGTAGCCCATCTGCTCGGGCCGCGCAGGCTCCTCGTTGACGGCGTCGTTAAGCTCGCGGATGCCCATGACGATGAGCATCGCGAACAGCACCGCACCGGCGATCTTGTTCCACTCGAAACTGTCCACTGTTTCCGCCCCTTGTTGATTAGGCCGTGCAGGAGGCCCGGAGGTCTCGATTTGGCGCGGAATTTAGCCGCTTCCCCCAACGGTTTGCAAGCCGTATAACCGGCCGCGGACCAGCGGCGGTAAGTCGCTGCAAAGACGTTGGAACGAGCGGATGGTGAACGACCTGGGGGACTTGGCGCCTGAAAGGACCATCGCCTTTCAGGGCGAGCCGGGCGCCTATTCCCATCTTGCATGCCGGAATGCGCGGCCCGACATGGCGCCGCTGCCGTGCCCCACCTTCGAGGACGCCTACCAGGCGGTGAGCGAGGGCCGCGCCGCGCTCGCCATGATTCCCATCGAGAATTCCCTGGCCGGAAGGGTGGCCGACAACCACCACCTGCTGCCGGAGTCGGGCCTGCACATCGTCGGCGAGCACTTCCAGCGGGTGAACCACAAGCTGCTCGGCCTGCCCGGCACCGGCGTGGCCGATCTCGTGGAGGTGCACAGCCACGTCCAGGCGCTCGGCCAGTGCCGCACCATGCTGCGCCGGCTGGGCCTCAAGCCCGTCCCGCACGCCGACACGGCCGGCGCCGCCAGGATGGTGGCGGAGCGGGGCGAACGACGGCTGGGGGCGCTCGCCTCGTCGCTGGCGGCCGAGACCTACGGCCTCGACATCCTGGTCGACGAGGCCGAGGACGCCGTCCACAACACCACACGCTTCGTGATCCTTGCGCGCGAGCCGCAGGTGCCGCCGCCGGGCACGCCCACCATGATGAGTTTCGTCTTCCAGGTGCGCAACGTACCCGCCGCGCTCTACAAGAGCCTGGGCGGCTTCGCCACCAACGGCGTCAACATGACCAAGCTGGAGAGCTACCAGCTCGAGGGCAGCTTCAAGGCCACCATGTTCTACGCCGACATCGAGGGTCACCCCGACGACGGTCCGGTGCAGCTCGCCATGGAGGAGCTGGACTTCTTCACCAGTTCCCTGAAGGTGCTCGGCGCCTACCCCAAGAGCCCTTTCAGGGAGTCGCTGGAAGGGTAGGGAAGCGAGCTCTCTTCACCCGTCATTGCGAACCGCGCAGCGGTGAAGCAACCCAGGGGCCGCGGGGCTCGGGCCTTCGGAAGCGGCTCCTGGGTCGCCGCGTCGCTGCGCTCCTCGCGATGACGGGGACGGAGGCCGCGGGGCCGTGTATCGAGATGCGCCCGTTCCATCCTCAACCCGAACGGGGAAGGGAAGCGTGCCCTCCTCATCCGTCACTGCGAGGAGGCGCAGCCGACGAAGCAGTCCAGGAGCATCGGGACGCAGGCCCTCGGAAACGGCCCTGGATTGCCGCGTCGCCTTCGGCTCCCCGCCAGGACAGGAATACCCGCCCTCAGTCGGCCGCGGCCCAGCTCCTGATCAGCTGGTGGGCGATGGCGTGGGGCGGCGGCAGGCGCAGCTCGTCGCGGCGCGGGCCGGCCAGCACCTCGCGGATGAAACCCTTGTCGAACCAGCGCGCCTCCTCCAGCTCGTCGCCGGGCAGGCTGATGGCAGGATCGGTGGCGAGGGCGTGGCAGCCGATCATCAGCGAGGCGGGGAACGGCCAGGGCTGGCTGGAGTGATAGCGCACCGCACCGACCTGGACGCCCGACTCCTCGTCGATCTCGCGGCGCACCGCCTCCTCCAGCGATTCGCCCGGCTCGACGAAGCCGGCCAGCGCCGAGTACATCCCCGGCGGGAACATGGCCTGGCGGCCCAGCAGGCAGCGGTCCTCGTGGATCGCCAGCATGATCACCACCGGGTCGGTGCGCGGGAAGTGGGAGGCGCTGCAGTCCGGGTTGGTGCATACCCGCGACGCGCCCGACTGGCGCATCTGGGTGAGCGCGCCGCACACCGAGCAGTACTTGCGCCGGCCGTGCCAGTCGATCAGCGGCTTGGCCTGGGCGATGATCGCCGCGTCGCCCCGGTCGAGGGTCGCCGCGCTCATCCGCAGGTCGGGGAAGATGCCGAGGCCGGCGAACCGGCCGCCCTGCTCCGGATCGGGCTCGGCCGAGATGTCGAGGGCGAAATGGGCGACGCCGCCCGCCGTGCCGAGGAACGCCCAGGCGGCGCCCCCGTCGATCAGCGGCAGCGCCATCGCCCCGTTCACCCACTGGATGCGCAGCGTCTCGCCCGGCGCGATCATCGGCCTCGCCTTCCACAGGCAAATGAAGCGCGTGCCGGGCGCGCGCATCAGCGCGTCGACCTTCTCGGAATTGCCGCGCAGGTGCTCGCACCGGTCGAGCGGGCTGCCGGCGAAGACGTTGTGGCCCTCGAGGGCGGGAATACGGTTCAGCATGGCCGGCAGAGTAGCCGCAAGCCGGCGCGGATGGGAAGAGATTGAACGGAGCGGGCGGGGCACGGAGAGGGTGCTGCGGCGCACACCGCAGCATCTTGATATTTCCGTGAATGGGAGCAATATGGATAGTGCTGTATCAACCATAGAAAGGAGGTGGTCCGATGTCTCATTGTCACACGCCGAAAGGCACGATGAAGGCGACGGCCTCCGCCATGGAGTTCGGCCGCTAGTCGCGCCATGACGGCTGACAATGGAAGGGCCGCCCCGGCAACGGGGCGGCCCTTCGATTTGTAGAGGTTACAGGTGCTCGAGGGATGTCCTCGATGGCTGGACGACCGACGACGGTGCCGCGGTCAGCGGCATCTCAGGTCGCCACGATCGATCGCGCGTCCCAGCAGGCCGCCGCCCGCTGCACCGATGATCGTGCCCACCGTCCGGTCGCGGCCGCCGTCGAGTTCTCGTCCCACAAGGGCGCCGACCGTGGCGCCAACGATCAGCCCGGTGGTGCCATTGTCGCGGCGGCAATGATAGTGCCCGTCGTCGCCGCGCCATATGTGGTCGCTACGGCCAATCGGCTGCGGCTCGTAGTAGCGCCCCTCGTGGTCGTAGATGCCGTGCTCCTTGGCGCGCGCGCCATGCGCTGGAGCCCAGGGTGGGGGATCGGCAAGGCCAGGGACAGAAGCCAGCGGCAGGGCAAGGGCCCCGAGGACCACGGCGGCAAGAATAATCTTCACGGCATGTTTCTCCCGGTACGTCACGAAGCGTCGACAGTGAGGAAACGCCCGGAAAATCAAAACGTGCGATTCAACTGCGTGTGACCGCGGATGCATCCGCTTGTCTCACGCCGATGGCCAAACCCGTACAAGCGACGCCGACAGTGATATCCTTGGCCAAGAGGCTACGGAGGAGAGAGGCCATGACGAGCGATGCCGAGATCGTTCAACGCGGTTGGGCGGCGGTTGCGCAGGGCGATTGGGATGCCCTGATCGCGGATTACACCGAAGACATGATTTTCGTGATGCCCGGGCAGAATGATGTTCTGAAAGGCACGCCCGCCTTCCGCAACGCGCTCGAGAATCTCGGCGCCGCGCTGCCGCCGGGGTTCGAGATTACGTCGATCCGGCAGATCGGGGAGAGCGGCGAGGTGGTATCCGTCGTGGCGTGGAAGTGCGGCAAGGTCCCTGCGGGAAGCCAGCTGGCGGTGCTGTTCAGGCTGCGCGAGGGCAAGGTGTTCGAAG
>WGNW01000039.1 GCA_016124315.1 Alphaproteobacteria bacterium | reverse complement strand
CATCGGCGAGAAGGTCGGCCGCGGTGGCCCCAAGGTCGACATCGCCCTCGACCCGCTCGAAGGCACCACCATTGCCGCCAAGGCGATGCAGAACTCGCTGGCGGTGATCGCCATCGGCGACAGCGGCACCATGCTGCGCGCGCCCGACGTCTACATGGACAAGATCGCCATCGGCGGCGGCTATGAGAAGGGCCTCGTCGACCTGGACCGGTCGCCCAAGGAGAACCTGGAAGCCCTGGCGAAAGCCAAGGGCGTGCCGGTCTCCGAGCTGACCGCCTGCATTCTCGATCGGCCGCGCCACAGCGACCTGATCCGCGAGGTCCGCGAGGCGGGCGCGCGCATCCGGCTGATCGGCGACGGCGACATCGCCGGCGTCATCGCCACCACCGACCCGAACACCGGCATCGACATCTACATGGGCTCGGGCGGGGCGCCGGAGGGCGTGCTGGCGGCGGCGGCGCTGCGCAGCATCGGCGGACAGATCCAGGGCCGGCTGCTGTTCAAGACCGACGACCAGAAGGCCCGCGCGCAGCGCATGGGCGTCAAGGATCCCAACAAGAAGCACAATTTGGAGGACATGGTCTCGGGCGACGTGATCTTCGCCGCCACCGGCGTGACCGACGGCTCCATGCTGGAAGGCGTCCGGCTGATCCCTGGCGGCTGCACCACCGAGACCATCGTGATGCGCTCCTGGTCGCAGACCATCCGCACGATCAAGACGCAGCACCGCGGCAAGAGATAGGAGAGCATGTCGGCGCCGGCCATCGACCAGCCACCGGCCCTCGGCGTCCGGAGCTCCTTCACCGGACAGTGCTGGCGTTTGGCCGACGCGGACGACCGGCTGGTCCAGGCCATGGTCCAGCGACATGGGCTGCCGGACATCGTGGCCCGGCTGCTGGCGTGCCGCGGCGTCGACATCGAAACGGCCGCTGATTTCCTAAACCCCACCATCCGCACCATGCTGCCGGCCCTGCCGGCGCTGCGCGATCTGGACAGGGCCTGCGAGCGACTCGTCCGGGCGATCGCCGGCGGCGAGACCGTGGCCGTGTTCGGCGACTACGACGTGGACGGCGCCACCTCGAGCGCGCTGATGCTGCGCTTCCTGCGGGCGGTCGGCGCCAGCCCTCTGTACTACGTCCCTGACCGCATCCGGGAAGGCTACGGGCCCAACGCCGAGGCGATGCGCCATCTCAGGGCGCAAGGCGCCTCCGTGGTCGTCACCGTGGACTGCGGCACCACAGCGACGGCGCCGCTGGCGGCGGCCCGCGAGGCCGGACTCGACGTGATCGTGGTCGACCATCACCAGGCCGACGCGGCGCTGCCGCCCTGCGCCGCGCTGGTCAATCCCAACCGCCAGGACGAGGACCTCGGCCTGCAGGACCAGTTCCGCAGCCTTGCCGCGGTGGGGGTCGCCTTTCTGCTGGTGGCCGGCGTCAACAGCGCGCTGCAGGCGGCCGGCTGGTTCGGCCAGCGCCCGCGTCCCAATCCGCTCGACTGGCTCGACCTCGTGGCGCTCGGCACCGTCTGCGACGTGGTGCCGCTCAACGGCCTCAACCGGGCGCTGGTCGCCCAGGGCCTCAAGGTGATGGCGAGGCGCGGCAATCCGGGGCTGGCGGCGCTCGCCGACGTGGCCGGCATGACCGAGCCGCCCGGCACCTATCACGCCGGCTTCCAGCTCGGGCCCCGGGTCAACGCCGGCGGGCGGGTCGGCCGTTCGGATCTGGGCACCCGGCTGCTGAGCACCGACGATCCGGTCGAGGCGCGGGTCATCGCCGAGGAACTGGACCGCCTCAACGAGGAACGCAAGGCCATTGAGCAGATGGTGCAGGAAGCCGCCGTCGCCGGCCTGGAGAGCGCCGGGCGCGACGAGATGATCCTGGTCGCCTCGGGCGAGGGCTGGCATCCCGGCGTCATCGGCATCGTCGCCGGCCGGCTCAAGGAGAAATACCGCCGTCCCACCTTCGTCATCGCCGTCGAGGGCGGCATCGGCAAGGGCTCGGGGCGCTCGGTCATGGGCGTCGACCTCGGCGCCGCCGTGCGCGCCGCGGCTCAGGCCGGCCTGCTGGAGAACGGCGGCGGCCACAGCATGGCCGCGGGGCTGACCGTCCGGGAGGAGCGGATTCCGGAGTTGCGCGCGTTCCTCGCCGCCCACCTGGCCTCGCGCGTCGCGGCCGGCGGCGAGGCATCGGCGCTGCGCGTCGATTCCCTGCTCACCGTGGCCGGTGCCACGCCGGCGCTGATCGACCTGCTCGAGCAGGCCGGACCATACGGCGCGGGCCACCGCGAGCCGCGCTTCGCCCTGCCGCAGGCCCGGCTGGTGAAGGCCGACGTCGTCGGCGAGAACCACGTCCGCTGCATCCTCTCCGGCCGCGACGGCGGCCGGCTCAAGGCCATCGCGTTCCGCGCCATGGACGGGCCGCTGGGCCCGGCGCTGCTCACCGCCGCCCGCAACGGCACGCCGCTGCACGTCGCCGGGCATCTACGGGCCGACCGCTGGATGGGCCGCGTCGAGGCGCAGCTGATGATCGACGACGCGGCGGCGATTCTGTGACGCGGAATTGTCGCGGCCGTCCGCCGCTATCCGCTTGACCCGGCCGGGCCCAGCCATTAGATACGGGCTCCGCGTCGAAGACCCCTTCGTCTAGTGGCCTAGGACAACGCCCTTTCACGGCGTAAACACGGGTTCGAGTCCCGTAGGGGTCGCCAAGAAACCGGCGGATTCCCGCCATTTCCGGCCTCGCACCCGCTTCCCAAAACCTGATCGTCCCATAGCCGTCGAATATGCCCGCCGGCGTCATGCCGCGCTGGAAATCCGCCTCGTTTCGCGCCCATGCCCCAGACTTCGTCAAGCGGCTTTCCGACAGAGGGATGAACCGTCACGCCGTTGAGGCGTTGTTGGAAGGCATGGAATTGAGTGCGCCTCCTTCGACGCCCCACCCAGAGCGGCGCGGAGTTGTGCCCGAGAGGCCGGGGCGCCGTGGCCATAGCGCGATTTGACCGCATGCTGTGGAAAGGCGAGACCAATGATCAAGCTACCGATTGCCGGACTGCTGTTCTGTTGCTTCATCGGCGGCACCGCATCGGCAGGGGAACCCGTCGCCGACCTGGCGGCGCAGGCTCTGCCGCCCGTCCCTCAACGGCCTCTTGTGCTGATGAAGGACGACCTGGCCGAGGCCGCCGTCACACCGGACCTTCACCGCTTCTATGGACTCATCGGCTGGCAGCTGGCCTGGTCGCCGCAAAACAAGGCGGCGCTGGCCGAGGCACTCCAGGAAAGGCGCCGCCACGGTCTCGACCGGATGCCCTTCGACATGTCCCTTGAGGACGCCACCCCGGCGCAGCGGGATGTCGGGCTGACGGCCCTGGCGCTGAGCTACGCCGCGGCCCTGAGCCGGGGCGCAACGGACCCGGCCGAGCTCTATGACGTCTACACCATCGACCGGCCCCAGCGCGACCTGGTCCAGGAGTTGGCCGTCGCGGTGCGCACCGGCCGGGTCGGCAGCTGGCTCGACGGGCTGGCGCCCCACACCGCCGCGTATGAGCGGCTGTCGCGCACCTATGTCGAGCTGACCGACGGGCCGTTGCCGGAGCGCGACAAGATCCAGGCGGACGGGCTGATCAAGCCCGACGAGACGGATCCGCGGCTGCCGGCCATTCGGGACGCCCTGCGGGATATGGGCTACCTGCCGGCGGTCCAGTTCCGGCAGGTCGCCGCGACGGACGAGGACGAGGACGCCTACGGGCCCGACGACCTCCAGGCGATCAAGCGCCTGCAGGCCGACTATCGCCTCAAGATCGACGGGGTGGTGGGGCCGGATACCCTCGCCGTCATCAACATGGGTCCGCAGGAGAAGGCGCGGATGCTGGCGGTCGCCATGGAGCGTCTGCGCTGGCTGGTGCGGCGTCCTCCGCCGGTCCGGATCGACGTCAACACCGCGACGGCGGAGCTGGTATACTATGTCGACGACCGCCCCGTGGACCACCGCAAGGTCGTCGTCGGCAGGCCGGGGAAGGAAACACCCCAGCTGGAGACCGAGGTATTCCGGCTGGTGGCCAATCCCACCTGGACCGTCCCGCCGTCCATCGTCCGCACGGAGATGGCCAGCCGGGGGCCCGAGTATTTCCAGGCGCGCAACCTCCGCTGGCGGGGCGGCCGCCTCGTGCAGCAGGCCGGTCCGGGCAACGCCCTCGGGCTCGTCAAGCTGGACATGACCGACCGTCATCAGATCTATCTGCACGATACGCCCTCCAAGCGCCTTTTCGGCGAGAATCAGCGGCAGAGGAGCCATGGCTGCGTGCGGGTGCAGGGTGCCCTCGGATTCGCCAGCCTGCTGGCCCGCGACGAGGGCGTGGAGCAGGATTGGAGCCAGGCTCGGGCGTCCGGCCCACAGTCCTTCGTGGATCTGCCGTCGCGGATTCCGGTCCGGCTGATCTATCACGACGTGGTCGTCGACGGACAGGGCGCGATCCGCTACGGGATCGACCCGTACGGCTGGGACGAGCCCGTCGCACGGGCGCTCGGCTTCGGCAAGGACCGGGAGGACGAATTCCACGTACAACTCGCCACCGGAGACGACTAGGCCCGCTTCGCAGGCCCGAGGTCGCGGCTGACCGCGCCGCCGATCTGTGCTGTACTCCTCCTCGCGGCCGAGCCGCCAAGGACGAGGGGAGGAGATCATGCTCAACACCATCGAGGCCAATCCGGAGGCGTTCGCCTGCGTCGGCATCGTCAGCAACCTGGCGCTGCTGGTCACCTACTACACGCTGCTCCGGTCGGGACTGGCCCGGGTGAAGTTCAAGGTCCCGGCGCCCAGCCACGAGGGCCCCGAGGAGTACATGCGCCACGTGCGGGCGCACCAGAACACCATCGAGCATCTGGTGATGTACCTGCCGGGCATGTGGCTGTTCGCCGTCGCCGTCAGCCCGTGGTGGGCGGCCGGCCTCGGCGCGGTCTGGCCGGTCTGCCGGCTGTTCTATGCGCTGGGCTACTACCGCAGCGCGGACGGAAGGCGGCTACCGCTCTATCTCAGCATGCCCGTGGTCTACACCTTCCTGCTCAGCCCGCTGATCGGCTTCGTGTTCAAGCTGCTCTGAGGGAGGCGCGCCCGTCCGGCCGCTCAGAGCGCGGTGTGGACGTGCGGCCAGAGCTCCAGCGTGCCGCGGTAGATCATGTCGAGCGCCACGTAGAGGATCACCAGCAGGCCGAGATAGGCGATCCAGCGGTGCTTCTGCAGCAGCCGGGCGATGAGCGAGGCGGCAACGCCCATCAGCGCGACGGAGAGGATCAGGCCGAACACCAGCACGATGGGATGCTCGCGGGCGGCGCCGGCCACCGCAAGCACGTTGTCGAGGGACATGGAGACGTCGGCGACGACGATCTGCCAGGCCGCCTCGCGGAACGACTTGCCGGCCGGTTCGCCGCCGATCCGGCCGTCGTGATCCAGATCCTGCTCGGCCAGGGCCTCGTCGGCGTCGTTCTCCGCCTGCGCCGATGTCCGGATCTCGCGCCACATCTTCCACGAGACCCACAGCAGCAGCACGCCGCCCGCAAGCAGCAGCCCGATGACCGCCAGCAGCCTCGTCGTCAGCAGGGCGAAGAAGATGCGGAGCACCGTGGCGGCGATGATGCCGATCAGGATCGCCCTGGTGCGCTGATGCTTGGGCAGGCCGGCCGCGGCCAGGCCGATGACGACGGCGTTGTCACCGGCCAGCACCAGGTCGATCATGATGACCTGGAGGAAGGCGCTGGCGGCCTCTCCGGACAGCAGGTGGGTCATCCGGCGGACCCGAGGGCGGGAAAGGGACGGCGTTGTGAATCGGGGCTGCGCGACGGCGGCATGGGCGGACCACTCACTGCTGTATCCAGTCCGACATCACAGCGACGCGCTGCCAGAGGGGCCCGGCCTGGTCGGACGACGTTAGCGCAGGGCCCGACGGCGATTCAAGCCCCCCGGCGGAACGAAGGGCCGGGTCGCATGCGCTGCAACCCGGCCCTCCAGCCCCCGGGGTGTAACCTCACACCCCGTCTCAGGATCGCTTCCTATCCGTTTCGTTGCGCAAGCAGATCGCGGATTTCCGTCAGCAGCACCTCTTCCTTGCTGGGCGGCGGCGGCGAGGCGGGCTCCGCGGGCTTTGCCTCCTCCTTGCGGCGGAGCCGGTTCATGCCCTTGACCAGCAGGAAGACCGCCCAGGCGACGATCAGGAAGGTGATGATGTTGTTGATGAAGACGCCGACGTTGATGGTCACGGCGCCCGCCGCGACGGCGTCCTGCAGCGTGTTGTAGTCGCCGCCGGACAGGTTGATGAAATAGTTCGAGAACTTCTCTCCGCCGGTGATGTACCCGAGCGGCGGCATCAGGATGTCCTTCACCAGCGAGTTGACGATCTGGCCGAACGCGCCGCCGATGATCACGCCGACCGCGAGGTCGACGACGTTGCCCTTGATCGCGAACTCGCGGAATTCCTTCATGATAGCCATGCATTTCTCCCTTTGTGGCGGTCTTCATCGGTCCCGCTGAACAAGTGTTGCCGATCCAGCAAGTTCCGGCAATCGGTTAGCGGGTCCGGCGGACCGGCGGTCGCGGGGTTGTGACCGAACCGCTCTCCCGCCCATGCGGTCACGGTCCGGCGCGGCCGTCAGGGTTTCGCCGGCAGCGCCTGCTGGATGGCGTCGTTCAGCTCGGGGGAGTCCGGCGTGACGTCGGAGCGGAACAGGCGGACGAAGCGGCCCTGCGAGTCAATCAGCACCTTGTTGAAGTTCCAGCTCGGCACCGCTTCGCGTCCGCCTTGCTGCTTCACCCATTGGTAGAACGGAAAGGCGTGGTTGCCCTTCACCGGGCCGCTCTCGGTGAGGGGAAAGGTGATGCTGTAGGAGGTGTCGCAGAACTTCTTGATCTTGGCGTTGTCGTCGTATTCCTGGTTGAAGCTGTCCGACGGCACGCCCACCACCACGAGCCCCTTGTCCTGATAGCGGCGCCAAAGCGCCTCCAGCCCCTTGTATTGCGGCGTGTAGCCGCAGAACGAGGCGGTGTTCACCACCAGCAGCGCCTTGCCCTGATAGGCCTTGAGCGGCATGGGCGCGCCCTCGATGGACACGAAGTCGAAATCGTATGCCGTGGCGGCGCTGGCGGACGACGACATGGTCACGGCCGCGAGCAGCAGCGAGGCCGCGGCGAGCCGAAACACCGTTTGCATGGTTCCCTCCTGGTCATTTCACCAGCTTATTCCCTTCCGGCGACGGATTGGATGATTCCCGTTGGCCGACCTTCACGCGAGCATGTAGGCTTGCCGAAAAAAGGGGAAAGAGATGTCAGACGCCGTTCCGGAAACCATGCTGGCCGTGACCGCCGAAACCTCGGGCGGGCCGGAAGTCCTGAAAGTCACGCCGCAGCCAACGCCCGAGCCCGCCGAGGGCGAGGTGCTCATCAGGGTCGAGGCGGCGGCCCTCAACTGGGGCGACATCCTGGAACGCCGCGGCGACTATCCCGGCTGGGCGCCGCGCCCGACGTCGATCATGGGTCTCGAGGCGGCGGGGACCGTGGCCAAGGTCGGCCCGGGGGTCAACCGCTACAATGTGGGCGACGCGGTGTGCGCGCTGCTGGCCGGCGGCGGCTACGCGCAATACGTCGCGGTGCCGTCGCCCCAGGTGCTGCCGCTCCCCCGCGGCCTGTCCATGGCGGAGGGCGCGGCGATCCCCGAAGCCTTCTGCACGGTGTGGACCAACCTGATCGAGCGCGGCCACCTGCGGCCCAGCGACACGGTGCTGATCCATGGCGGCGCGTCCGGCATCGGCACCACGGCGATCCTGGTGGCGAAGGGGCTGGGCGCCCGCGTGTTCGCCACGGCCGGCACGGACGAGAAGTGCGCCAGGTGCGAGGAGATCGGCGCGGACAAGGCGATCAACTACAAGACCACCGACTTCGTCGAGGCGGTGCGCGGCCTGACAGACGGCGCGGGCGTCGACGTGGTGCTCGACATGGTGGGCGGCGACTACATCCAGAAGGATCTGGATCTGCTGAAGACCGACGGCAGACTGGTGAGCGTCGGCATGCTCGGCGGCAACCAGGTGACGTTCAACCTGTCGAGCGTGCTGCTCAAGCGGCTGACCATCGCCGGCTCCACCCTGCGCTCGCGCAGCGTGGCCGAGAAGGGCGCCCTGATGGCCGAGCTGAAGCGCTGCATCTGGCCCATGTTCGAATATCAGGGCATGAAGCCGGTGGTGGATTCGGTGATCCCCTTCGAGCAGGCTGGGGAAGCCCATGCGCGCATGGAGCAGCGTCTGCACACCGGCAAGATCATCCTCGGCGTCTCCCACTGAGACGCCCGTCCGCTCATTCCTCCTCGCCGCGGAGTGCGTCCTCGAGCGACACCGGCGTGCCGCGCGAGCGGCGGAAGTTGATGGTGTCGCGGGACACCGCGCCGCCGGAGATGATGAAGCTCATCGCCTCGTCCATGGACCAGTCGGTGGAGACCACCTGATCGAGGGGTACCAGTTCCAGGTAGCCGGAGGTCGGGTTGGGCGTGGTGGGTACGTAGACCGCGGCGATCTTCTCCCCCGTGCTGTTGTCGGTCAGGGTGCGGGTGACGATACCCACCGCCTTCATGCTGTCGTGCGGAAAGGAGATCAGCACCACCCGCTGGACGCCGTCGGGCTTCTGCTGCATGGCGCTGAGCAGCTTCTTCGTCGCGCCGTAGATCTTCTCGACCAGCGGGATCGACTCCAGAACGGTGTCGAACAGGCCGATCACCCGCTTGCCGACGAACTGGGTGGTGGCCCAGCCGATCAGCAGGATGAAGGCGAGCGTGAGGATGAGGGCGAGGGCGGTCTGCACCGCGTCGTGCTCCCAGGCCGAGGCATGGGGCGCGAACATTTCCACCATGGTGCGCGCGGCGGGGCGTCCCAGTTCGGAAAGCTGGTCGAGGATGAACTTGAAGATCACCCAGGTGATCCACACCGGGATCAGCGTCAGGACACCGGTCAGGAACCAGCCCTGCATCCGTGCGCCCAGCGAACGAAACGGGTTTGTTTTCAGCATTCTCCGCATGCCTTGCCATTCAAGCGACCCACGATGACCTTATATACCGCCCGGAGGGGTAGATTCGAAACCCCGGCGAACGACGGCCGGGAGGGAGGTTGATCATGTACCTGCGGATTGCGACGCTGGCGCTGCTGATGATCGCGGCTGCGGCGCCCGCCCGGGCCGACCAGGATCTGCCGCTCGACGAGCTGAAGCTGCCGGATGGTTTCCACATCTCGGTCTGGGCCCATGTGGACGGCGCCCGCTCCATGGCCGTCGGCGACGGCTTCGTGGTGGTCGGCACCCTGAGCGACGCCGTCTACGCGGTCCCGTTCGACCGGCGGACCTACGCCGCCGGCAAGCTGGTGAAGGTGACCGACGACCTGAAGGTGCCCAACGGCGTGGCGCTGCTCGACGGCGTGCTCTACATCGCCGAGCAGCCCCGGCTGGTGCGCTGGGGCAACGCGCCGTTCTCCCTCTCGGCGCCGCGCCAGAAACCGGTGCAGATCGGGCCCGACCTGGTCGACAAGCCCCATCACGGCTGGCGCTACCTGACCGCCGGGCCGGACGGCAAGCTGTACGTGACTATCGGCAGCCCCTGCAACGTGTGCATGCCCGAAGGGCTCCAGGGCAGCATCCTGCGCATCGACCCGGCCAGCGGCAAGACGGAGAAGATCGCCACCGGCATCCGCAACTCGGTGGGCCTCGCCTTCCGCCCGGGCAGCCGCGACATCTACTTCACCGACAACGGCGTCGACATGATGGGCGACAACGTGCCGCCTGACGAGCTGAACCGGCTGACCAGGCCCGGCCAGAATTTCGGCTTTCCCTGGTATGGCGGCGGCCGGGCGCGGACCAAGGAGTTCGGCAACCGGCAGCCGCCCGCCGGCGTGCAGTTTCCGGTCGTTGAGTTCGCGGCCCACTCGGCCAATCTCGGCCTGCTGTTCTACCGCGCCGACATGTTCCCCGCCGCCTACCGGAGCGGCGTCTTCGTCGCCGAGCACGGGTCGTGGAACCGGACCTTCCCGATCGGCTACCGGCTGATGTACGTCACCCTCAACCAGGACGGCAGCAGCGGCGAGGCGAAGGTGTTCGCCAGTGGCTGGCTCGACCGCGGGCGGGCCTGGGGCCGGCCGGTGGACGTGAAGCAGCTGCCGGACGGGTCCATACTGGTGTCCGACGACTTCGCCGACGTCATTTACCGCATCACCTACGGACGCTGACCCCATGGCCGACTTCTATCCCATCCTGGACGAAACCCAGCAACAGTTCATCGCCCGGCAGCACATGTTCTTCGTGGCGACGGCGCCCGGCGAAGGCCGGATCAACCTCTCGCCCAAGGGCATGGACACCTTCCGGGTGATCGACGAGGCCACGGTCTGCTACCTGGACCTGACAGGCAGCGGCAACGAGACCGCCGCGCACCTGCTGGAGAACGGCCGCATCACCATCATGTGGTGCAGCTTCGACGGCACGGCGCGCATCCTGCGGGTCTACGGCGAGGGCAGGGCGGTGCGGCCGGGATCGCCCGAGTTCGACGGCCTGATCGGCCGATTCCCGCCGCTACCGGGCGTCCGTCAGATCATGCTGATCCGGGTTGGATCGGTGCAGACCTCGTGCGGCTACGGCGTCCCGCAATACGAGCTGGTGCGCGAGCGGCCGACGCTCGTCAAGTGGGCGAAAGGCAAGGGCGAGGAGGGCCTGCGGGACTACCGCGCCAGCCGCAACGCCCGCAGCATCGACGGCCTGCCGACGGGGCAGGCCGATGTCTGACCGCCGCCAGCGCTGGGAGGCGACCGCCCGCAACCGCGAGCCGATCCTCGCCGTGCTGCGCCAGGTGCTGCCGCCCGGGGGGACGGTGCTCGAGATCGCCGCCGGCACCGGCCAGCACGCCGCGCACTTCGCGCCGGCCCTCGCACCGCGGGTTTGGCAGCCGTCCGAGCCCGATGCGGCGCTGCGCGAGAGCATCGAGGCGTGGCGTGAGGCGGAGCCCTGCCCATTCCTGCGGCCGGCGCTGGCGCTCGACGTGATGGACGCGCCGTGGCCGGTGGAGACGGCGCAGCTCGATCCGCCCATCACGGCGGTGGTCGCCATCAACATGATCCACATCGCTCCGTGGGACGCGTGCAGGGCCCTTATGGCGGGCGCGTCGCGCCTGCTGGCCGACGGCGGCGTGCTCTTCCTGTACGGGCCCTACAAGGTGAGCGGTGGTTGGCGCAGCGACAACGACCCGGCGTTCGACGAGAGCCTGCGACGGCGCAACCCGGCGTGGGGCCTGCGGGACCTGGACGACGTGGCGGCCGAAGCGGCATCCGCCGGCTTCACGCTGGCGCGCACCGTCGACATGCCCGCCGCCAACCTGTCCGTGGTATTCCGCAAGGCCGCGCGGGACGATTGACTTGCGGCCGTCCTGGCTTAGAAAGGACGGGCAACAGCAGGGGAGAGAAGCATGGCGGCCATCCGCGTCGAATCCGAAATTCCGGGCAAGGTCGTGTCGATCGAGGCGCAGCCCGGCGACCAGGTGGCCGAGGACGATCCCATCCTGATCCTGGAATCCATGAAGATGGAGATTCCCGTCGCCGCCCCGGCCGACGGCAAGATCCTCGAAATCCTCGTCGCGGTCGGCGACAGCATCAGCGAGGGCGACGAGGTGGCGGTCATGGAGGGCTGAGGCCGCCAAAAAGAAAGGCGGCTTGCGCCGCCCTTCGGGAGTTTCCTTTTTTATTATTTGTTTATTGTGGTTAGACGATGGTTCACGTCGTCTTCCCTATGAACTTATTCGGCGTCCTCATCCTCTTCGGCAGGCTCGTCTTCGGCCAGTTCCTCGGCCGCGTGGCGCGCCAGTTCCTCGCTCTCGAAGAAGCTATCGGCCTCGGCGGCCTCGGGCTCGGCGTCCATGCGGTCGGCGTCGGCCACGGAGCGGGCGACCACGACCTCGGTGGTCACGCTCACCTCCGGGTGCAGGAACACGCGGATCTCGAAGCGGCCGATGGTCTTGATCGGACGGTCCAGGTCGACTTGGCTGCGCTCGACGGTATAGCCGGCTTCGTCCAGGGCAGTGGCGATGTCGCGGGGGCTGACCGAACCGTACAGGTGGTCGCTCTCGCCGGCCTGGCGGATGATCACCACGCGGACGCCCTGCATCTTCTCGGCCACCGCCTCGGCTTCCTGGCGGCGCTCCAGGTTCGCCGCCTCGAGATGGGCGCGGCGGGCCTTGAAGACTTCCAGGTTCTGCGCGGTGGCGCGCATGGCCTTCTTCTTCGGCAGCAGGAAGTTGCGGGCGAAACCGTCGCGGACGTTCACCACGTCGCCCATCTGGCCGAGCTTCTCGACCCGCTCAAGCAGTACGACTTGCATCGGGCTCTCCTATTGCAGCACGTAGGGCAGCAGGGCGATGTTGCGCGCGCGCTTGATGGCACGGGCGAGCTCACGCTGCTTCTTGGCCGAAACGGCGGTGATGCGGCTGGGCACGATCTTGCCGCGCTCGGAGACGTAGCGCTGCAGCAGCTTCACGTCCTTGTAGTCGATCTTCGGCGCGTTCGGGCCGCTGAACGGGCAGCTCTTGCGGCGGCGGAAGAACGGGCGGCGGGCGGTGCGGGGGCGGCTGGACATCAGAAGCGTCCTCCATCACGGCGGCGGTCGTCACGGTCGTCGCGGCTGCGCAGGACCGGCGAGGGCTCCTCGTCGAGCGCCTCGACCCGGATGGTCATGGCGCGGATGACGTCCTCGTTGATCTTCTCGATGCGCTCCATCTCGGCGACGGCGGCCGCCGGCGCGTCGATGTTCATCATCACGTAGTGACCCTTGCGGTTCTTCTTGATGCGATAGGCGAGATTGCGCAGGCCCCAGTTCTCGGTCTTGGTGACCTCGCCGCCATTGTCGCGGATGATCCCGGCCAGTTCCTCGGCCAGGGTGTCGACCGCCTGGCCGGAAATGTCCTGCCGGGCGATCACGATGTGCTCGTAGTAAGCCATATGAACTCCTTCTGGCTGTTACGTTGCCTGCCGCCGACGGGCCGCACAGGCATAGCCGGCCGGGCCGGCAAGGAGCGGTGAAGGCGCGCACTATACGCAAAAAGTTCCCCGTGGCAAGCGGTCCGTTTCCCGGCGCGGGAAATCCTCGGGGGTCTTGGCACGTGCCGAGGCCATGTCTACCATCAGGCACGGGAAGACGAGACGTCCGGCGCTTGACACCAACCGTTGAGCGGTTATCTGTGGCGCGCCTTCCGGGGACCGGCCCTCGCGGGCACGTTGGGAAGAAAGGACCGCATGACCCGAGCATTCACCTTTCCCGGCCAGGGCAGCCAGGCCGTCGGCATGGGCCAGACGCTGGCCGAGGCTTCATCCGCTGCGCGGGAAGTGTTCCAGGAAATCGACGAGGCGCTGAGCCAGAACCTGTCGCGGCTGATGTTCGACGGCCCGGAGGACCAGCTTACCCTGACCGAGAACGCCCAGCCGGCATTGATGGCCGTCAGCATGGCGGTGATGCGGGTGCTGGAGAAGGAAGGCGGCATCGACCTGGCGAAGAAGGCCAGCTTCGTCGCCGGCCATTCGCTGGGCGAGTATTCCGCGCTGGCCGCCGCCGGCAGCTTCACCCTGGCCGACACGGCGAGGCTGCTCAAGCGCCGCGGCCAGGCCATGCAGCGCGCGGTCCCCGTGGGCGAGGGCGCGATGGCGGCGCTGCTGGGCGTGGACCTCGACGTGGCCCGGGAGATCGCCGCCGAAGCCGCCCAGGGCGAGGTCTGCACCGCCGCCAACGACAACGCGCCGGGCCAGGTGGTCATCAGCGGCCACAAGTCGGCCGTGGAGCGGGCCATCGAGATCGGCAAGGAGAAGGGCGCGCGGCGCTCCATGCTGCTGCCGGTGAGCGCGCCGTTTCATTGCTCGCTGATGGCGCCCGCCGCCGACGAGATGCGCGAGGCGCTGGAGACCGTGACCGTCCGGGCGCCGGTGGTGCCGCTCGTCGCCAACGTCACCGCGTCGCGTGTGTCCGATCCCGACGACATCCGCCGCCTGCTGGTGGAGCAGGTGACCGGTTCGGTGCGCTGGCGCGAGTCCGTGCTCTACATGGTGGAGCAGGGCGTGACCGAGGTCGTCGAGCTGGGCGCCGGCAAGGCGCTGACCGGCATGGCGAAGCGGATCGACAAGGAACTTACCGCCGTCTCGGCCGGAACGCCGGACGATATCGACGCGTTGTTGAAGACCCTCTAGGAGCCCGCATGTTCGATCTCACCGGCAAGACCGCGCTCGTCACCGGCGCCAGCGGCGGCATCGGCCGCGCCATCGCCCGGGCGCTGAACGCGCAGGGCGCCACCGTGGCGCTGTCTGGCACGAGGCGCGCCGCCCTCGACGACCTGGCGGCGGAGATGGGCGAGCGGGTGCACGTGCTGCCCTGCGACCTGGCCGACGCGGCCGCCGTCGATGCGCTGCCGGGCGAGGCGGAGGCGGCCATGGGACAGGTCGACATCCTGGTCAACAACGCCGGCGTGACCCGCGACAACCTGGCGCTGCGCCTCAAGGACGACGACTGGGACGTCGTCCTCGACGTCAACCTGAAGGCGGCGTTCAAGCTGTCCCGCGGCGTGCTGCGCGGCATGATGAAGCGCCGGTACGGCCGGATCATCGGCATCACCTCCGTGGTCGGCGTGACCGGCAACGCCGGGCAGGTCAACTACGCGGCGTCGAAGGCGGGTATGATCGGCATGTCCAAGTCGCTGGCGCTGGAAGTGGCGAGCCGAAACGTCACCGTCAACACGGTCGCCCCCGGCTTCATCGAGACCGCCATGACCGACGCCATCCCCGCCAACACGCGCGAGGCGCTGATCGGGCGAATTCCGGCGGGCCGGCTCGGCTCGGGCGTCGACGTGGCGGCCGCCGTCACTTACCTGGCGTCCGACGAGGCGGGCTACGTGACGGGCCAGACGCTGCACGTGAACGGCGGCATGGCAATGGTTTGAGGTTGCTGGCCAAGGTCGTCGAATTATGATACGACACGACGACCAACGGTGACCAGCCGCCGGTTGTGGCCAGTGAATGGCGGTTACTTCAACGGTTTAACGACAAACCTTCAAGGGAATACTGAAATGAGCGACGTTGCCGAACGGGTGAAGAAGGTCGTGGTGGAGCACTTGGGCGTGGACGAGGACAAGGTCACCGAGAACGCCAGCTTCATCGACGATCTGGGTGCCGACAGCCTGGATACGGTCGAACTGGTGATGGCGTTCGAGGAGGAGTTCGGCATCGAAATCCCCGACGACGCCGCGGAAAAGATCCTCACCGTCAAGGACGCCATCGATTTCATCGAGCAGGCGAGCTAACTCCTGACCTGACAAGAACGGAGCGGATAGGGACTGATGCGTCGTGTAGTGGTAACAGGCCTGGGGATGGTCACGCCCCTGGGAGCGGGTATCGACGAACCGTGGAGCCGGCTGCTCGCCGGCCAATCGGGCGCGGGACCGATCACCAAATTCGACGCGACGGACTACGCCGCCAGGATCGCCTGCGAGGTGCCCCTCGGCGACGGCACCGATGGCAGCTTCAATCCGGACCAGTGGATGGAGCCCAAGGAGCAGCGCAAGGTCGACGACTTCATCCTGTTCGGTGTCGCCGCCGCCGACATGGCGCTGAACGATGCCGGCTGGCATCCGGAGGACGAGGAGTCGCGGGTCCGCACCGGCTGCATGGTCGGCTCGGGCATCGGCGGCCTTCCCGGCATCGAGGAAGCGGTCACCACGCTCAACGAGAAGGGACCGCGCCGCGTCAGCCCGTTCTTCATCTCCGGACGCCTCATCAACCTCGTCTCCGGCCAGATCCAGATCCGGCACGGCTTCAAGGGCCCGAACCATGCGGTGGTGACCGCCTGCTCCTCGGGCGCCCATGCCATCGGCGACGCCGCTCGCCTGATCATGCTCGACGATGCCGACGTGATGGTGGCCGGCGGCGCGGAAGCCGCCATCTGCCCCATCGGCATCGCCGGCTTCGCCCAGGCCAAGGCGCTGTCCACCCAGTTCAACGACGATCCCGCCAAGGCGTCACGTCCCTACGACCAGGCCCGCGACGGCCTCGTGCTCGGCGAGGGCGCCGGCATCGTCGTCCTCGAGGAACTGGAGCACGCCAGGAAGCGCGGCGCCAAGATCTACGGTGAGGTGGTGGGCTACGGCATGTCCGGCGACGCCTATCACATCACTGCGCCCGCGCCCGACGGCGACGGCGCCTACCGCGCCATGAAGGCGGCACTCGCCCGCTCCGGCCTGGCCACCGACGACATCGACTACGTCAACGCGCACGGCACCTCGACGCCGCTGGGCGACGAGATCGAGCTGGGCGCCGTTCGCCGGCTGTTCGGTTCCGCGGCCAACCGGCTTTCCATGTCGTCCACCAAGTCGTCGATCGGCCATCTGCTGGGCGCGGCCGGCGCGGTGGAAGCGATCTTCTGCCTGCTGGCGATGCGCGACCAGACGGTGCCGCCCACGCTCAACCTGGATAACCCGTCCGAGAACTGCCTGGGCATGGACCTGGTGCCCCACAAGGCCAAGGAGCGTCCCGTGCGCGCCATCATGTCGAACTCGTTCGGCTTCGGCGGCACCAACGCCAGCCTCATCTTCAAGAAAGACGTCTGACGGCGGCCCATGGCGGACGATCCACCCTCCGCGCCGTCCGCAGAGCCCGCCCCTGAAGCCAGAAAGCCCGTTCGCCGCCGCTGGATCGCGGCGGCGGTCGTGTTGCCGATTGTGCTGGCGGCAGCCGTAGCCGGATGGGGATACTGGCACCTCCACGCCCCCGGCGGCGCAGCGTCCGACACTACCGTCATCATCCCGAAGGGCACCGGCGTCCGCGGCACCGCCGACCTGCTGGACAAGGCCGGCGTGATCGACAGCCGCACCCTGTTCCTGGTGGGCGTCAGGCTCGACGCGGCGGACCGCCACATCAAGGCGGGCGAATACCTGTTCCCGGCCCATGTCAGCATGGACCGGGTGATCGACCTGCTGCGCGAGGGCAAGACCGTGGTGCGCCGCTTCACCGTGGCGGAAGGGCTGAGCGTCAAGCAGGTGGTGGCGGCGCTCAAGGCAGAGCCGACCCTGTCGGGTCCGATCGAGACACTGCCGCCGGAAGGCTCGCTGCTGCCGGAGACCTACAACTACAGCTACGGCGACAGCCGGGCCGGCCTGCTCGCGCGCATGCAGAAGGCGATGAAGGACAAGCTGTCCGACCTTTGGCAGGCGAGGAGCCCGGGCCTGCCGCTGCAGTCGCCGGAGGACGCGGTGATCCTGGCGTCCATCGTCGAGAAGGAAACCGCCCTCCCGGACGAGCGGCCGCGCATCGCCGGGGTGTTCGTCAACCGCCTCGAGGCGGGCATGCCGCTGCAATCCGATCCGACCATCGTCTACGGCATCACCGGCGGCGAGCCGCTGGGCCGGCCGATCCGGCTGTCCGAACTGCAGGAGGCCACGCCCTACAACACCTACACCTTCACCGGCCTGCCGCCGACACCCATCGACAATCCGGGCGCCGCGTCGCTGGAGGCGGTGATGCAGCCGCTGGACACCAAGGATCTCTACTTCGTCGCCAACGGCGGCGGCGGGCACGCGTTTTCCCGGACCTATGCGGAGCACGTCCGCAATGTGCAGAAATGGCGCTCGCTGGAGCGCGCCGGGGACGAGCACTGAGGCCTATTTCCTGGGGGCGCGGCGCATCAGCCAGTCGATCGCCGGCATCGGCAGGTTCACCAGCACCCGCACGCCCAGCATCAGCTGCCAGGGAAAGACGATGCGGCCCCGGTTGGCGGCCAGCCCCCGGGCGATGATCCGGGCCGCCCGCTCCGCGCTCATCAGGAACGGCATGCGGAAGTCGTTGCGAGCCGTGATGCCGCTGACCACGAAGCCCGGGCACACCACGCTGACCTCGACCCCCTCAGATTCCAGGAGCCCCCGCAACGCCTCCGCGTAAGCCTTCACCGCCGCCTTCGACGCCGAATAGGCAGGCGTCGAGGCGAGTCCCTGGTAGCCGGCGAGGGAGCTGATGACGGCGATCTGGCCGCGGCGGCGGGCCGCCATCCGCTCGGCGGCGGGATGGACGGTGTGAAACACGCCGCCAACGTTCACCGCGAAGGTGCGCTCGGCGATATCGCTCATGGTGCCGTCGTGCCGGGACTCGCCGATGCCGGCGTTGGCGATCACCAGATCGAGGGGCGCCGCCTCGTCGGCGGCGGCGATCCAGGCTGCCATCGCACCGCGCTCCGTGACGTCGAGCACCTGCGGCAGGCAGGCCGCGCCGAGCGCCGCGCAGTCCGCCGCCACGGCCTCCAGCCGGGCTTGGTCGCGGCCGCCGAGGTGGAGCGTCACGCCCGGCGCCGCATAGTGGCGGGCGAGGGCGGCGCCGATGCCGCTCGAAGCGCCGGTAATGAGGATGGAACGGGGGTTTTTCATCGACGGCCCTTAACGGGTGGCGATATAGTGCCCGCCCACCTGAGAGTTCCCGGAGATCCCATGGCCATCGCGAGCATGACCGGATTTGCCCGCCTGGACGGCGCTTGGCAAGAGTACCGCTGGACGTGGGAGGTGAAAAGCGTCAACGGCAAGGGACTGGACGTGCGGCTCCGCCTGCCGCAGGGCCTCGACGGCCTCGACCTGCCGGTGCGCGGCGCCATCGCCCGGAAGCTCACCCGCGGCAACGTGAACTGCCTGCTGCAGTTCGACCGCATCAACGCCAACGCCGGCATCCACGTCAACGACCAGGTGCTCGACAGCCTGGTCGAGGCGGCGAAGGCGGCCGCGCGACGCCACGGGCTCAAGAAGCCGCGGATCGAGGAACTGCTGGAACTGCGCGGGGTCATCGAGGTGCGCGAAACCGGGCTCACCGAGGACCAGATCGCCGAGCGGGATGCCGTTCTCCTCGAAGCTTTGGGACGGGCCGTGGACGGCGTCGTTTCCATGCGCCTGTCGGAAGGCGCCAAGCTTGCCAGCGTCCTGGCCGAGCAGGTCGACCGCATCGGTCAACTGGTCGGCGAGGCGCGCCGCATCCCCTCGCAACAGCCGGAAGCCATCAGGGATCGGCTGCATCGGCAGATCGCCGACCTGCTCAGCGGCTCGAGCGTGGCGATCGACGACGTCCGGCTGGCGCAGGAAGCCGCCTATCTCGCCGTCAAGTCCGACGTGCGCGAGGAGCTGGACCGGCTGGCCGCCCATGTGGAGGCCGCCTCCGAGCTGCTCGCCAAGGGCGGCCCGGTCGGGCGCAAGCTGGACTTCCTCGCCCAGGAGTTCGGGCGCGAGGCGAACACGCTCTGCTCCAAGTCGTCGGACAGCGCGCTGTCGCGCATCGGCCTCGAGCTGAAGTCGGTGATCGACCAGATGCGCGAGCAGGTGCAGAACGTCCAATGAGCGGCGCGCTGCCCAGGATCGAGCGGCGCGGCCTGATGCTGGTGCTGTCCTCGCCATCGGGCGCCGGCAAGACCACGCTGTCGCGGCTTCTGCTGGAGCAGGACCCCAACATCACCATGTCCGTCTCGGTCACCACCCGGCCGCCCAGGCCGGGCGAGCAGGACGGCAAGGACTATCGCTTCGTCGACCGCGGGACCTTCGACCGCATGGTGGCGCAGGACGAACTGCTGGAGCACGCGCGGGTGTTCGGCAACATGTACGGCACGCCGAAGGCGACCGTGTTCTCGGCCCTCGACGCGGGGCGGGACGTGCTGTTCGACATCGACTGGCAGGGCACCCAGCAGCT
>WGNW01000109.1 GCA_016124315.1 Alphaproteobacteria bacterium | reverse complement strand
AGTCCGGCGAGCAGCGGCAGGACGCTCCATGAGACATGCCGGAGCAGCGCGGCGGGGCTGCGCCGGTCGGAGACAAGGACGATAAGGGCGGTGGCGGCTCCGGCAAGGAATGTCGGCAGGCCCAAGCGCAGACCGAGCGCCGAGGCGGTCACCATCACGGCGGCGGCGACCACGATACCGCAGGCGCTCACCCGTCCGGCCCGCGTAAATTCCACGACTTCGACCGAGCGCGCGATCGGCTGGCGCAGCGCGCGCGCCTGCGTCATGCGCAGCGCGACATAGGTGGCTGCGACCGAAAGGACGGACGCGACGCCGAAGCGTTCGACCCATACGGCCAGCGGCGGCATGTGGCTCCCGAAAACGACGAGATTGGCCGGATTGGAAATCGGCAGCGCGAAGCTCGCGGCGTTGGCGATGAAGGCGCAGATGAAGAGATAGGGAAGCGGCTCCGCTTTCACGGCCTTTGCTACCGCATAGACGGCGGGCGTCAGCACGACGGCGGTCGCGTCGTTCGACAGGAACACCGTGACCAGCGTACCGACGGCGTAGATCAGCGCGAAGAGGCGCTTTGCCGAGCCGTCCGCATGGCGCGCGGCGTGCGTGGCCAGCCAGTCGAAAACGCCTTCCTCGCGCGCGAGTTCGGCCAGCACCATCATGCCCGCTAGAAACAAATAGACATCTGTGCCGCGCGCGATGGCAGCCCACGCATCGGGCCACGGCACTAAAGAGAATCCCACGAGACACACAGCGCCCAGCACCGCCCAGATCGCTTCGGGCAGCCGCCACGGACGCGCAATGACGCCGCCGGTCGCGACGGCGGCAATGGTCCAGGTGGCGATCTGTGGCAGCGCTATCGCGGTCATTTCCTTTATCGTATCGGCGCCAACGAGGCGGGGCGGTTGGAGGCACAGGAGTGCCGTGCGCCGTTTACCCCGCCATCCAGGCATCGGTTGTTCGCAAATGACGGGCCGCTCTATGCGAACCGCGCGGAAACTGTACGGGAGCGCCCCTGTGTTCACAAGCGCGCGTCCACGGCGCGGCAGGGGCTGAATTGCCAGAATCAGGTAGAGCCGTTATCGGGGAAGCTCGACGAACGGGCCGTCCTCGCGACGGCCCGTTCCCGTGTGTAGCTTCGATGCGACGCCGCCGGGCGGTATCTCCGCCAGCACCGTCACGAATTCATCGAGCGTGAATTCTTCCTCTTTCGGCCATGACTTGAGCAGCACCGGCACACCGTTCTTGAGGCCGAGGCGGTAAGCCCTGACGTGCCACTTCACCCACTCGGCATCACCGGCCAGGGCGGCAAGGGCCTGCGCGTCCGCCTCATTCAGCGCCGCCCCGCGCAGATGCAAATAGAAGCCGTCGCCGAGCCGCGTCTCGTAAACATCCTCGTGCAGTACGGCCCAGACCGGGAGAGAACCACCCGCGACAGTGATACGAGCGGAGACGGCATCGGCCATCGCGGAGGTGATTTCAGGATCGCCGGGGCGCATCGGGGCGCCGACATGCAGGATATTGCGCTGATCGAGATCGGGCATGAGCGCTTTCCACAGAGATGCAAATCATAACGCAGAACCCGCAGTCATCCAATTATGCGGTGACCAAGCCGCAGAGCATCCAAGATGATGAATTTTGTTACTCCCGAAGGCACATCTCATTGCCGACTGCGCAAAGCAAATATTTTGGTAGAGTGGTACATGCGAGCGTGCCTTTTATTTTCCGTATTCATGTTGCTTCTCACCATGCCTTTTCGACGGGCAACAGCCGCGCCGGAACAATGCGCGCGGGCTTTGCTGCAAGCGCATCAAGGCAAGCCTGCTGCACAATTTGAGGTCGGCCTTTGTTACGCATGGGGCGAGGGATTTGAGCGCGATTACGATCAGGCAGAGTACTGGGTCGAAAAGGCCGCGGACCAAGGGTATGCCAATGCGCAATTTGCGTTGGGCCCGCTCTTCGTTCAAGGGATGGACGTAACAGCCGATCATGTGGAAGCGCTCAAGCTTTATTCCAAAGCGCTCGATAGTGGCGACGCCACACTCAACGCCAATCCGGCACAGCTAACCCAGGATTTTGCCCGCTGGTATCGGAAGTCCGCCGATCAGGGTGATGCCCACGCACAACGCGGCCTCGCGCTTCTCTACGCGAATGGATTGGGCGTCCTCCAGGACTACACGGAGGCTGAATTCTGGTTATCGCTCTCCGTCAATCGCCTCGGCTGGAATCCTGAAAGGTTGAGGGACACCACATCTAACGGCTTTGTGAAAACGTGCACCGAGATCGAAGCACATCTGACCGACGACCAGCTCGAAGCGGTGAGAAAGCGTGTCAAGAATTGGAAGGCGGTTTCCACGCAGTAGGTTTTGAGGCATGCCATCTGGCTCGCAGGGTGACTCGTCACAGCCAACGAGGCTGACGTGCGGTAGCGCCGGCTCTCGCGGCGGACGTTCAGGAGCTAATTTTTGCTGTGCTTACCAGGTATTGGGATGCTAATCGCCCAGTGCCCAGTTTGACCCCGGTTGGTCCACCAAGACCCCTCCTCCGGAACGACTCACGACACGCCCCTCGAGCCCCGCGGGCGGGACCAACCCGATAATCCGATTAAGGAAACTGTCCCCGTAACTCAAATTGATCAGACGGAGGCGGATTGTGAAATACGTCGACGGACAAGACATTCGGATTGGATATAGGGTTCGTATGGGCGACGACGATGGAGGAATCGTCGTATGTGATATCGGTGCAGGGAAATTCTCACCTTCATACCCGGAGAATGAATGGGCTTATCTCCACGAGGGGATCGTAATTGAATTCCCTCGATACGGCGTCCTTCATATGAAGGATTTAGACTCGGATTTAGAGCTTATCGCGCGATCTGATTAACCAGTGGTGGAATTACGAATTACGGAATTACGGTGATAGTTTACTTATTGTGAGCGATGTCTCACCCTGGCTGTTTTCATTCCGAGGGCTCGATGGCGAGGCCGGCACGAGTGGAGGTTCCGGGGCTGCCGCATCATGTGACGCAGCGGGGCAACCGGAGCGAGGCGGTGTTCTTCGGGCCGACGACCGCCGGGCCTGCCTCTCAATCCGGTCCCTTCGCCACAGCGAACGCGCGCATGCTGCCGGCGTCGTCGGAAACGCGCTGTGGCACGCCATGGCCGGCGCGTGTCCGGTGCCGTATCATGCAGAGTGGCGTATCGCGCGGAGGAGATCGTGTGCGGAATTTGGTAAACTGTCACCGTAATCGCACCGTAATCGCCAATGTCAATGAGCGGAATCCCGCTCGGAAGAGAGCCTGCAATGTCTAGAACGGTGGCGCTCGTATGGGTATTGCCAAATATACTTGGTATCATCGCCTTTCTATATTTTTCCTCTTGGGGCTGGGTACTACCGCAAGCGCCGGCGGGAGGTCCGGGCGATCCGATCATTTGGATGCTTACCGCCTTTCCAGCTATGGCAGCCTGCTTCACCCTCGATGTGGCCTGGCTCATTCGAATAATTGTGAAGCGTGACATGCGTTGGAAGCATGCTGTCGTTTGGCTGCTATGTGTAGTCGCATGGTGTTCCGCGTATCGCTACAATTTCAATTACAATTATGGTGACAGCTTACTTAATGCGAGGGACATCGTCTTGGCTGCTTGCGGTCGGAGGGCTTGATGACGAGGCCGGCGCGGGTGGCGGTCCCGACGCAACCGTATTATGCAGAGTGGCTATGGCGCGGAGGAGATCGGGCGCGGAATTTGGTAAACTGTCACCGTAATCCATAATCGGAATGTAACATTGGTGGCACGACGATGCGAGGGATGCACTGACCGCTGCCTCAAAGGCCGACTTCTAAGTAAACTGCCAACGTAATCCGCACGCCCAGTGGACAAAGTTCTGCGGAACGAAGCAAGAGGGGGTGCCGCTTGCGCCGGTTTGGCCGGCCTCAAGGCAGACGATGAGCCCGACACGCTATCCCGAACTGCGAACGGCGCGGTTGATCTTGCAGCCGCTGGCGCATGCCGACGCGGATGCCATCCAACAGGTCTTTCCGCGTTGGGAGATCGTCCGCTATATGACCAGCGACATTCCATGGCCTTATCCTCCCGGGGCCGCTGCCGCGTATCTTCGGGAGCACGCGCTGCCCGCCATTTCCCGGGGGGAGGAATGGCATTGGACGATCCGCCTCAAATCCAACCCCGCCCATCTGATCGGCATGGTCAGCCTGATGGACCTGCCTAACGAAAACCGCGGCTTCTGGCTGGCGCCGGACTTCCAGGGCCGGGGCCTGATGACCGAGGCAGCCGAGGCCGCGACCGGATATTGGTTCGACGTGCTGGGGCGAGATTTGCTACGCGCACCGAAGGCAGTAGCGAACGAGCCCTCTCGTAAAATATCACAGCGGTTCGGCATGCGTGTCGTCGCCACCGAAGAGCGCGATTTCGTGTCCGGCCGGCTTCCCACCGAGATCTGGGAAATCACCCGCAACGAATGGCGCACGCGGAGCGGCTAGATGTTTGGTCCCGGGATTATAGCGGGCCGAGACGCGGTCTCGGCTCTTGGCGACGTTGCAATCGCGGGTCCGCTCCGAGTGCCCGGGGTTGTCGCGGCCGTCACCGGGCTACTGGCCCGTCTGGTACGGGATGCACTCGTTGTTCCTGAACCGGCAGCGGTTGTTGTTGAAGGTCGAGCCCTTCGTCCAGTAGGTCCAGGTGTTCCCGTTTTTCGGGTCGTAGATGAGCCTGGTTTCGTCCTTCCTGCAACTCTCCTGATCGCCCGAGCCGATGGCGAAGGTCAGCCAGACCTCGTCGCCGCGTTTCAAGGTCACCGCGACGTCGCTCCACTTCGACAGATCGATTGTCCGCGATCCCGAGGCATCGAGGCTACCCGACCGGATGTCGTACCCCCCACGCGCCGTCTTCACGACGAACTGGGCAATGTGAAACGCACCCTCGTTCTCCATCCGCAGCTTGTTGACGGCGCACTGCCTTTTTACGGCGGCATCCGCCGACACGGCGGCCATGCCGAGAACCGGCAGAACGGCGGCCATCACCAGGATCTTCCATCGCATCCGCGGACTCCCTCTTCGGTGCCCCTCCGGAAGCCGACGCCGCAAGCCTGCGGACGCGCAGATCGGAGGGCACTCGACCATCAAGAACCGATACGAAACGATAGCAACGGCACCGCGCCACCGGCAATTACCCGGTCCGTTATCAAGGCTCCCGCCACGCCGCCTCAGGGCTGGCCGGCATGGGCCGGCAGATGGGCCTGAATGTAGGCGGTCACGGCCCAGATCTGATCGGGCGAGAGACTGTCCTTGAACGCCGGCATGGCCGTGCCCAGCGGCGCCCCGCCCTCCGCGACGGTCCAGTACACGAACCCGTCCCACCGGGACATGGGCATCTCGGACAGCCAGGCGAGGTTGCCCGGCGGTGGGGAAAGATCGCGCCCGGCCTCGCCGTCGCCCAGGCCCTCCTTGCCGTGGCAGGAAACGCAGTTTTCCGTGTAGACGGCCGCGCCCGCGTCCAGGGTGGCCTGGGTTCGCGGCAGTGGATTCGTCATGCCGGCATAGGGGGCCGGAACGCCCCACATCATGGCGAGGTGATGGCGCGGCATCGGCCCCGGCCCTTGCCATCCGCGGCCCATCGGCCAATGGCCCATCATGCCGTGCCAGCCTCCCCATTGGGGCGACGCCGCCGCGGGCTGTTCCGGCGCCGGCGCCTGACCGGACGACGCCGGTGGCGCACTGGCGATGGCGGCGAACGCCACCAAGGCGCCCACCGTGGCAGCCAATCTGAGGAGAGTCATGAGCGCCTCCCTGGATCGAATTGGATCTCAGCCGGGTGCCGGCGCCGCGTCCGCGGCTTCCCGGTCCCCGGAGGACAAGAAAGCTTAGCATCGCCGGGCGGCGGCGCCAGACGCTTATCGGCCACGCCGGAAATCGTGTACACTGCTACCGTCCCTTTGGCGGCTTCCGAGGAAGAACCTTGAGAAAACTCGCCCACTGCACATGGTTTTCCCCCATCCTCCTGCTCGGCGCGGTCCAGGCGCATGCCCAGGTCGCCGGAGACGGCTACGGCCCGCACATGTGGGGAGGAGGGCACATGTGGGGCGGCGGCCTGTGGATGCTCGTCGGTCCGATGATCATGCTGCTGTTCATCGCCGCTGCCGCCATCGTCATCGTGGCGGTCGTGCGGTCCGCGTCAGGCCACCCACGGCACGCGCCCGGGCCGTCCGGCGACGGCGCGAAGGACATCCTGCGGGAGCGCTTCGCGCGCGGCGAGATCGATCAGCAGGAGTTCGAAGAGCGCATGCGGGTTCTCGACAAGCGCTGACCGACGCGCGGGCCGGCGCTTGTCGTCGGGCCCGACAATGCCCGCGCCGGAAACCCGGCCTGCCACATCCTCGCCGCTGGCTGCCCGTCAGGCCCGCCGGGGCCGCCGGCGTTCCCATGGGACACGGGGCCGTCTCCCGGGGGAGGGCGTCGGTCCAGGAACCTGATGGCCGGGCCTAGTTCGGCGCAATGCACGTGTTGTTGCCGAAGTGGCAGCGGTTGCCGTCCTTGGTCGACCCCTTGCTCCAATACTCCCAAGTGTTTCCGTTTGTCAGGTCGACCTTCAGGAGGGTGTCGTCCTTCCGGCAGCCCTGGGTCTCGTTGCTGCCGTCCATCCAGACGACCAGCCATACCTCGTTGCCGTCATAGACGCCGTCCTTGTGATTGAGGTCGACGGTCCTGCTCTGGTCCGAGGGAATCTTTTCGCCGAAGCGCAATTCCGTTCCATGGTCCGTCTCGATCGACAGATGGGCGAGGTATCCGCCCTTGTTGATGTATTTCAGCTTCTTGACGAGGCAGATCTTCTTTGGCGTCCTGCCAGGATTGAGCGAGCGTGCGGAGGCGGTGTGACTGGTCGTGTAATCCGTCAGTTCCTGCGATTCGGAGGATTCCGCCATGGCGGCCGCGTGCCACATGACCACCAGGACCGCTGCGGATAAGGCGAAATTCTTGCGCATTCTCGAACTCCAGGACCGTGGGACCGGATTAAACCCGGTATCAGGATGCCTCCCGACTCCTCGCAACGTTTCCGCGCATGCGCCGAAGCCGGCCACGGCGCCGACGGGTCAGCTGCTGACGTCTTCGAGGTTCATGCCGGTCTTGACCTTGAGCAGTCCACATGTGCCGCTCAACGCAACATATCTGATGCCTTCTCCGAGGTCGGTAGATGACAACACCTTGTCCTTGCTGCCGACGCAGCCCTTGGTCGTATTGAACTTGAAATGATAAGAACATTTGTAGTTGATGCCGATGTTAAATTTGTCCCACGTCCCCGTATTTTTCTTGTAGCTCTTTTCGACCTCGGCGCAGTCGTTCGTGCTGTCGCCCAGTTGGCGCACGTTGACCCGTATAACGGTGACGGCGGCCTCGTTTGGCACAGTGACCTTGGTGCAGTTTTTGCTGCCGGTGCAAAAGTCCAGGTCGAAGGCGGCGGCCGGCGCGGCATGAAAGAGCGTCATCGCCAGCACGAGTGCCGGAAGCCCGGCGATTTCAGGAATGCGCTTGATCATCGGTGTCTCCTCCGGACGGTCGGGCGCCCCGATGGAACGCGTGCCGTCAGGGCGCTACCGACCCTTCCGCGTATCGGGATACCCAGGGCAAGGGTCCCAAAAAGCAGCAGTGCCGTCTATAACGCATCCTGTAATGGGTGCCGCCGGCCGTTCTCGCAGCCGGACGTTGAAAACGGGACGCTCCGCCAACGGGGCAGATGGTCTCAGGCGGTCACGGGTCTCCGGTGCTTCCCCGGGAACCGGGTCACGGCGGCCGGCGTTGGTCATCGCGACGAGGGCACCCGTTTTAGGAGAGCGAGATGAACAGAAGCAAACTTGCCGCGGCGGCCCTGGTCTTCGGCGCGGCCGCGCTGACGGCGACGGCGGCCGACGCGCGGCCGGGCTACGCGGTGGACCCGCTGCAGATCAAGGCGGGCCCTGACTACGACTACCCGACGGTGGGCGCCGCGCCGCCGGGCGCCCGGCTGGAGATCAACGGCTGCCTGACCGACTGGACGTGGTGCGATGTCACGGTGCGAGGCGACCGCGGCTGGGTGCCCGCCGACGACGTGCAGGCCTACTACCGCGGCCACCGGGTCGAATACGGCGCGCCCTGGTTCGTGCCCACCTTCAGCTTCGACTTCAACACCTACTGGGGCAACCACTACCGCGGCCGGGATTTCTACAGGAACCGCGGGCGGTGGGAGCATCACGGTGGCCACGGCCCCGGCGGCTGGGACCGTGGCGACCACCACGGCCACGACGACCACCACGGCCACGACGATCATCACGATCACGAGGACCACGACTGGCATCACTGATCGAGGCGTCCGATAACGCCAGACGGCCCCGGCCAGCGCCGGGGCCGTCGTCCTTTCTAGAACATGATCCGCTCGGGCTGATCCAGCCCGAGCGGTAAATCATGCTCTATCTGATTGAATCTAGAGCAAAGTACGCCGATCAGGTGAGGCCACCTGATCGGCTTGTGCTCTAGTCCCGGCCCAGCTCCGGATTGGCCCGGTTCATGTTGCGGGCGACCCGGGCCTCGGCTTCCTCGAGGCTGGTGTGGCAGGTGGCGGTCACCGTGCCGTCAGCCGCGATGGTGACGGCGAGGTAGGGATATTCGGGTTCGGGCGGTCCGTAGACCGCCATCAGCGGCTGCTTCTCGTTCACGTGCTTACCCCGTTGGTTGCGTGTGGGTTCCGGCGGCGGGCACCGGCCCGCCGAGGCGATGCGCCCGGTATAGCAACGCGCCGCGCCGCTGCCTTGATCCGCGTCAACCGGCGGTCGGCGCGGGCCGGCTCAGTGGCCGGCGGCGTGCATGGCGGCGATGTAGCCGTAGGTCATGGCCGGGCCGATGGTGCCGCCGGCGCCGGCATAGTAGTTGCCCATCACGCAGGCCGAGTTGTTGCCCGCTGCATAGAGGCCGGGCACGGCGCTGCCATCGTCGCGCAGCACGCGGGCGTGCTCGTCGGTCAGCAGGCCGCCCTTGGAGCCCAGGTCGCCGGGATGCAGTTCCATGGCGTAGAACGGCGGCTTGGCGATGGGCCCGAGGCAGGGGCTTGGCGTGTGGGCCGGATCGCCGGCGTAGATGTCGAAGGCGCTCTCGCCCTTGTGGAAGTCCTCGTCGCGGCCGGCCGCGGCCATCTGGTTGAAGCGGGCGACGGTCCGCGCCAGGCCGGCCGGGTCGATGCCCGCCTGGGCGGCCAGCGCCTCGATGGTGTCGGCGCGCTTGACGTAGCCTTCCCTGATGTACTTCTCGGGCGTCATGCCGGGCAGCATGTTGGCCAGGGCGTATTTCGAGCGGTATTCGTGGTCGAACACCAGGAAGGCGGGCCGCGCCGCTTCCTCGAAGATGATCCGCCCCAGCTCGTTGTAGGGCCGCGCCTCGTTGGCGAAGCGCTCGCCCCTGGCGTTGACCACCATGACGTGGGGCAGGCCGCGCTCGAACACGATGATGAAGGGCGGCTTGCCCTCCTGCTTGGTGGAGGGCATCCACCACATGTCGTCCATCAGGTCGAGGGCGGCGCCGATGGACTCGCCGGCGCGGATGGCGTCGCCGGTGTTGCCCGCGCAGCCGGAGGAGAACGTGCAGTCCGCCCAGGCCTCGGTCGCCTTGTCGCCGAAGAACTGGCGGCGCATGGCCGGATTCCGCTCGAAGCCGCCGGCCGCCATCATCACGCCCTTGCGCGCCCGGATCCTCACCGGCTTGCCCTCGCGGGTCGCCCGCACGCCGACGACGGCGCCGTCCTCGACGATCAGCTCCTCGAGCGGGGTCTCGAGCCACAGCGGGATGTTCTTCTCCTCCATGGTGTAGCGCAGGCGGGCGATGAGCGCCTGGCCGGTGGCGACGTGCCTGCGGCCGGCGATCTTGTTCCACAGGTTGCGCGGCAGCACCGTCCAGACCTTGAGCAGGCCGGCCGGGTTGGACTTGAAGAACGCCAGGCGGCGCAGCTCGGTCACCGAGCCGACGATGCCGGCGGGCACGCCGTGGATCGGCGGCCGCAGCCGGTCGGGGTCCTTCAGCTTGCGGGCGGAGAACACCTTGGGGTCGATGGAGCGGCCGCCCTTGCAGCCGCCCGGCGTTTCCGGCCGGTAGTCGGGGAAGCCGTGGGTCAGGTTGAAGCTGAGCTCGCTGTTGGCCAGCATGTAGTCGACCATGGTCGGCGCGGTGTCGACGAACGCCTTCAGCTTGGCGTCGGCGACCCGGTTGCCCACGTTGTGGCGCAGATAGGTGAGGGCGGCCTCGGGCGTGTCGGCGATGCCCTCTGCCTTCATCAGCGGATTGTTGGGGATCCAGGCGACGCCGCCGGAGAGCGCGGTGGTGCCGCCGTAATATTCCGTCTTCTCGATCACCATGGTCTGCAGGCCTTCCGTCGCGGCGACGATGGCGGTCGTCATTCCGGCGGCGCCCGATCCGATCACCAGCAGATCGGTCTCCACGTCCCACGAATTGGCAGCAGTGTCGGTCATCGGATTCTCCCCTTAATCCCAGGCGCAGTCGTCTTCCCGCGGCGAGCTTAGCCCAATTCGGGCGGCCGCGGACAGCGCGCAAAGGCTGCCGGACGCATTTTGTGCAACGGGTGGCATATAACGGCTGTCTTGCGCCCGGCCGGACGCCGGCTTCAGAGCTCCAGGCTGATGGATTCGGCGCGCATCAGGGCGCCGTCGCCGAGCTGCTCGCGGCGCGCCTGCTTGAACGCCTCGAAATCGCCGGTGACGATCTGCCAGCTCAGGATGTTGTCGGCGCCGTCGATCACCTGCGGGATCGGGCTGGCGCCCAGCGGGATCATGGCGAACGGCCCGTCATGCTCCTTGTAGAGGTGCTCGTCGATGAACTGCAGGTAGCGGTCGAACTTGTCGGCGCGGACCATGTCGACGAAGGCCACGGCGGTCTCGTCGTCGGCGTGCACGCGGCGGATCATCTCGGTGGGGAACAGGCCGCCGGTCCAGCGGGCGTTGATCTCGGTGACCAGCACCGCGTCGCCGTCGATGAAATAGTCGATGCCGCAGTTGATGCCCTCGGGCCGCACGAAGCCCTGGGCGCGGGCGTATTCGCCCACCTTGAGCAGTTCCTTGCGGTGCGCCTCGGTCAGCGCCACGTCGGGGCCGATCAGGTTGCCGACCCAGAGGCCGTCCGCGAACATGATCTGGCGGACATTGGCGATGGAGATGTCGGTGTCGGTCATCCGCAGGTCGGCGGTCATCTCGGTCCAGCGGCTGAAGTCGAGCCGCTGCTGCAGCAGGATCGGCATGGAATCGTCGAACTCGGCCACGTAGGCCCTGGCGGCCTCGACGCTGTCGACGGTCGTCACGTTGCGCGCGCCGGCGAGGCCCGAGATCTTCAGCATCACCTTGGGGCCGTGCTTGGCCATGAAGTCGCGCACGGCCTCCGAGCCCAGCTCGCCCTTGGTGGTGACCAGCGTCTCGGGCACCGGGATGCCGAAACCGGGGGCGTTGGCGGCGAAGTGGAATTTGGAGTTGACGTTGCGGCTGACGCGCAGCGCCTCCGGATCCTCGTGCAGCACGCCGTTGGTGCCGCTGGTCATGTAGAGGGTGACGCTGTCCGTCGGCGGCAGGGCGCGGGCGAGCGAGGCGTAGAATTCCTCCTTGGGATGCAGGTGGCGGTGCTCCGGGGGAACGGGATCGAGACCCATGCGCTTGAAGAAATCGGTGTACCGCCCGAGCCGCGCCGGCCACGGCGCACCGCCGAACTCGTCGTACATGGCCACGTGATCGGCCGGCCGACCAAGGCCGATCAGCACCACCTGCAGGAAGCCCATCAGGTCGCGGCTTTCCGCGTCCTCCTTCCGCTGCTTCGGGGTGAGTTCGCTGACGTCAAAATAGAGCGACGTGTCGTCCACCGACATGGCGAAGGTGGTGCTCATCTCCTGGCCAGGAAAAAAGGGGGCTGCGCGCAAGGTTCTCTCTCCCACGTTGTCGTTGGCGTTGACAGCGCCCCGGACGGTAGCCCAGGCGCGGCCCGTCAGGTAGGCCTGTTTTTGACGGCCGGTGCGGAAATCACGCGTCGTGGCTGGTCTCGATCCGTTCGAGCCAGTTGCCGATCTCGGCGGTGCGGAGCTTCGGGTCGACGACGGGCGCCAGATCGGGCGGGACGGCGGCGTCTTCGAGCGCGGCGAGGGCCCGCATCTCCGCCACCAGCGCCGCGATCGCCGCCTCGTCCATGCTGCCCGCCCGCAGAATGCTGTCGGCATTGCCGCCGACCAGGTTGGCGACCTCCTCGCCGTCGAACTCCAGATGGTATTGGGTCGCCCAGAACTCGGCGCCGCTGCGCCTGAGAACTGCCGCCTGCACCGGAGAGTGCGCGTTGCCGGCGAGCAGCACGGCGCCTTGGGGCAGTTCCCGCACGGCGTCGTTGTGCCAGCACAGGGCGTGGAAGCGGCCGGTCTTGCCGGCGTACATGGGATGGGCGCGGCCCTCGCCGGTGAGCGCCACGTCGCGGGCCCAGCCGATCTCCGGTCCCGACGGGCTGGCGGTCACGCTGCCGCCTGCGGCGATGGTGGCGAGCTGCAGGCCGTAGCAGCAGCCGAACTGGGGCGTGCCGCGGTCGAACAGCGCCCGCGCCAGGTCGAGCTGGGCGTCGATCAGCGCGTTGCGCCGGTGAATGGTGAGGTTGGAGCCGCTCCAGACGACACCGTCGAAGGCGTCGATGTCTCCGGGGAGTTCCGGGTCGGCGGTGTCGAACACCATCACCGACACCTCGGCGTCGGGCCGGTGGGTGCGGATGGCGTTGGCGAACATGGTGCCGGCCCGAGTGCCGCCGGAGCGGACGATGCTGGCGCGGCCGTTGGCGGTGTAGACGTCGGCGACGAGGATCTTCAGCGGCACCGAGCCGGCCTCACACCAAGCTGCGATGGAGGTGGGGCCGCAGGTCGAGGCGGTTGGCCGCATCGTAGTAGCGGACGGCCACGCCGCAGGGCGGGTTGAGGGCGTCGATGCGGGCGAGGTCGTCGGCGGTGAGCGTCACGTCCACGGCGCCCAGATTGTCGGTGATCTGCTCCAGCGTGCGCGGGCCGACGATGGGCGCGGTGACGCCGGGCTGCCCGGCGCACCAGGCCAGGGCGAGCTGGGACGGCGTGCAGCCCTTCCCGGCGGCCAGCTCGCGCACCAGGTCGATGACGTCCCACGCGAGCGGCGTCGCCGAGCGGCCGAAATTGTCGCGGCCGTCCTGCCAGCGGGCGCCCGACGGGCCGCCGTCGCGGTGGTACTTGCCGCTGAGCAGGCCGCCGCAGAGCGGCCCCCAGGGAATGACCGCCAGGCCGAAGCTGCGGGCGGCGGGGATCACCTCCCGCTCGGCGGTGCGGTCGAGCATGTGGTAGGCGGACTGTTCGCAGACGAAGCGGTTGAGGCCCAGTTCGCGGGACACCCAGAGCGCTTCGACGATCTGCCAGCCGGGAAACATGCTGCTGCCGATGTAGCGCACCTTGCCGGCGCGGATCAGGTCGTCGAGGGCGCGCAGGGTCTCGTCCACCGGCACGTCGGCGCTCGACCGGTGCATCTGGTAGAGGTCGATGTGGTCGGTCTGCAGCCGCTGCAGGGAGTCCTCGCAGGCCGTGACGATGTGCCGCCGCGACGGGCCGCGGTCGTTGATGCCGTCGCCCTGGGGCATGAACGCCTTGGTGGCGAGCACCACCTTGTCGCGCCTGCCGTCGCGGGCCAGCGCCTTGCCGACGATGCGCTCGCTCTCGTTGCCGGCGTAGACGTTGGCGGTGTCGATGAAGTTGACGCCGCGGTCGAGGGCGTGGTCGACGATCCGCAGGGATTCCGCCTCGTCCGCCTTGCCGCCGAACATCATGGTGCCGAGGCAGAACTGGCTGACCTGCACGCCGGTGCGCCCGAGCGGCCTGTATTCCATGGTCTGATTCCTTTCTGGGCTTGCCGTCGGATTTTCGTTCAGCGGGCGCCGCGACGGACCGGCAGTCGGCGGCGGCCCCACAGGAAAAAGGGCTTGATGCGCTCGCCCGCATCCACCAGCCGCAGGTCGGGGAAGCGGGCGACGATGGTGGCGAGGGCGGTGCGCGCCTCCAGCCGGGCGAGTTCGGCGCCCAGGCAGAAGTGCACCCCCAGACCGAACGCCAGGTGGCGGCGGTTCTGGCGGTCGAGGGAGAAGGTGTCCGGGTCGTCGAACACGGCCGGATCCCGGTTGGCGGCCGCGTAGTGCATCATCACCTTCGTTCCCTCGGGGATGGTCACACCGCTCACCGTCACCTCCCTTGTGGTGTTGCGGAACAGGCCGAGCACCGGCGGGTCGAACCGCAGGCTCTCCTCGATGGCGCGGTCGACCAGAGAGGGGTCGGCGACGACGCATTCCCACAGCTCGCGCCGCTCCAGCAGCCGCCAGACCGCGTTGGTGATCAGCGAGGTGGTGGTCTCGTTGCCGCCCACCAGGAGCTGGCGGATGACGCTGCCGATCTCCTGGTCGTCGAGCCGCGCGCCATCGCTCTCGGCGAGCACCAGCCGGGTGATCAGGTCGTCGGGCGGCGTCTCCATCTCCCGGCGCAGGCTGATCTGGTCCTGGATGTAGCGGCCCATGCGCTCCAGCTCCGGCACCCAGGGCGCCGGATCCTCGGCGCCCATGGCCTCCACCGAGGCGTCGGACCACAGTTTGAACTTCTGGATCGCGTCGCGCGGCACGCCCAGCAGCTCGGCGATGATCACCACCGGCAGGGGAAACGCATAATCGTCGTGAACGTCGAATTCGTCGTGGTTGGCCACGCCCTCGAGCAACTCGCCGGCGAGGGCGCCAATGCGGCCAGCGAGGGCCTTCACCGCGGCAGGCGT
This sequence comes from Alphaproteobacteria bacterium, assembly GCA_016124315.1. Classification (GTDB taxonomy): domain Bacteria; phylum Pseudomonadota; class Alphaproteobacteria; order SMXS01; family SMXS01; genus RI-34. Next base: position 9,190 of record WGNW01000109.1, on the reverse strand, counting down.
GAACGCCTGCTGCACCAGCCGGCGATAGAAGGTGTGCTGGGGCGGGTCCGACAGCATGCCGCTGGGCGGCGTGAAGCGCGGGCCCTGGCCGAACTCGCTGGAGAATGCCTCGATGTTCCTGAGCGCGGCCTCCACGTCGGCATGGCGCGTCAGGGTGTAGAACGGCGGCGCGTGGTCGGCAAGGAGCGGCACCGGCTCCTGGGCATGCAGGCGGGCGTAGGCCGATGCGGGGTCGCGCAGGCTCTCGTCGGAAAGCGGGCTGAATCCGGAAGTCACAGTGTCCTCCCCGTTGACGCGGCAAGGATAGAGGACCGAGCGCCGGTGACGCCAGCCCTGTCGCCGGCGGGTGTTGCGTGGAAGCGGCAAGGACGGTATGCGAGGCGCAGCGCCGGGCGCGACAGCCAGCCAGAAGGAGTCGAGAGAGCATGTCTCAAGGGATTACGGAACAGGGCCGGGAGATCGCCGGCCGGGTGGAACGCTTCGTCCGCGAAACGGTGGTGCCTTTCGAAAGGGACCCGCGCTGGGGCGCCCACGGCCCGTCGGAGGAGATGGTGCGGGAGATGCGCGGCCTGGCGCGTGAGGCGGGCGTGCTGACGCCGCACATCCTCGGCGACGGCCATCACCTCAGCCACCGCGACACCGCGATCGTGCTGCGGGCCTCGGGACTTTCGCCGCTGGGACCGACGGCGGTCAACGTGGCCGCGCCCGACGAGGGCAACATGTACCTGCTGGGCAAGGTGGCGAGCCCGGCGCAGAAGGAGCGGTTCCTGCAGCCGCTGGTGAGCGGCGAGGGGCGTTCCGCGTTCTTCATGACCGAGCCGGCCGGCGAGGGCGGCGCGGGGTCGGACCCATCGATGATGAAGACGACGGCGCGACAGGACGGCAACCACTGGGTGATCAGCGGCCGCAAGGCCTTCATCACCGGGGCCGAGGGCGCCAGGGTCGGCATCATCATGGCCAAGTCGGAGGAGGGGGCGACCATGTTCCTGGTCGACCTGCCGATGGACAGCATCCGCATCGAACGGGTGCTCGACACCATCGACAGCTCCATGCCGGGCGGTCATGCGGTGGTGAACCTGGACGACGTGCGGGTACCGGCCGATCAGATGCTGGGCGCCGCGGGCGAGGGCTTCAAGCTGGCCCAGGTGCGCCTCGCCCCGGCGCGGCTCACCCATTGCATGCGCTGGCTCGGCGCCGCGACCCGCGCCCAGGAAATCGCGGTGGATTACGCCTGCCGGCGCGAGGCGTTCGGCAAGAAGCTGGTGGACCACGAGGGGGTCGGCTTCATGCTGGCCGACAACATGATCGACCTGAAGCAGGCCGAACTGATGATCGACTGGTGCGCTGGCGTGCTCGATTCAGGCGATCTCGGCACGGTGGAATCGTCCATGGCGAAGGCCTCCGTGTCGGAGAGCCTGTTCCGGGTGGCCGATCGCTGCGTGCAGGTGATGGGCGGCACGGGCGTCACCGGCGACACGGTGGTCGAGCAGGTGTTCCGCGAAATCCGCGCGTTCCGCATCTACGACGGCCCGACGGAAGTGCACAAGTGGTCGCTGGCCAAGAAGATCAAGCGCGATCACGGGCGGACGACCAACGCCTAGGGCAGACCTCGACGCCGGCGCGATCCGATTACCGTTCAGGTCATTGCGGCGACCCTGCCAAGCGAAGAAACTGGCGCATGGGCCGGGGGTCGCCGCGGTTCGAGCTCGCCGCTTGGCCGGGACGGAAGTTTGGCCGGCAGCGCACCACAAGGGAGGCTACGCCTGATGTATACGAGAACTGCATTGCTCGCCGCCGGTGTCGTTGCGGCTGCCGGCTATCTTGCGGCCGGCACCGCGCCGGCCCATGCGGCGGCTGTTGCCTTCTGCAACAAGAGCACCTCCAAGACATGTCTGACCGCCTATGTCCAGAACAGCGCCTCGGTCACGGTCACGTCAATCGACATCGATCAGGAAAAAGGCGCGAGCGGCACGTGCGACCCGGTGAGGAAACGGGTTGACCGGACCGTGCTGGGCGGAACGGACCTGGACCCCGGGCAGCAGTTCCGGGTCTCGGTCGACAGCAGCTGCGAGTACAAGATCAGCTTCAATACGACGAAAGGCTGCACCGGCGACAAGGTCGCCCATCTGAGGAAGCGCCATTTCGACGAACAGAGAAACTACGTCAAGATGAGAGGCGCCTGCGGCTCGCTGGAGACCACCGTCGGAAACGGCACCCGGGACCAGCCGGAGGCTAAGGCGACCGGTCAGTCCCAGTAGACTTGCGGCGCGCGCGGCTTGTTTCCCCGCCGCCTAGGCGTTGGTGAAGATCAGTTCCGCGATCCAGGGCAGCATCAGGCAGCCCACCACCAGACCCGCGAAAACCGCGGCGCACACACCGTAGTCAAACCTGCCCGTCGCCTTGCGTTCGTGCGAGGTGTCCGGCACATCGTGTTCGGAGACACGTAGTTCCTCGGTCAACATTGACCCTCCGCTCGTCCGTGCTCCGGCCATCGCCGGAAGCGAGAATCCCCTGGCGCCCGCCGAACCGGGATACCGCCTGCCTCGCTGGACAGGCGCGGGCGCTTGGGCAGAAAACGCGGCGAGGCGCAGATGGTTCACGCCTCATGGTAAAAATAGGGATTCTTTGCAGCTTTTCCGGCCCGGCTGCCGACTTGGCGGCGCTGCGCCTGTGACGGCGGGCCCCCTCGCTCAGATCATCAGTGGATCATTCCCACCGAACGGAACCAGTCGAGAGCGTCGGCGAGCGCCACGTGATAGGCCCGCGCCCGATAGCCCAGTTCGGCGGCGGCCTTGGCGGAGGAATAGAACATGTTGTGCCGCGCCATCCGCAGGGTGTCGAGATTGAGGAAGGGTTCCTTGCCCCGGAACCGGGCCAGGGCCTCGTTGGCCCAGGCGAGCGGGAACAGCGGCGCCCGGGGCAAGCCGAACAGAGGCATGTTGCGGCCGGTCAGACGGCCAATGGACTCGAGGAGGTCGCGCAGGGTCACGTCCTGGCCTCCGAGGATATAGCGTTCACCGATGCGGCCATGTTCCAGGGCCGCGAGGTGGCCGGCCGCCACGTCGTCCACATGAACCACGTTGAGGCCGCTGTCCACATAGGCCGGCATGTGGCCGAGCGCCGCTTCCACGACCACGCGCCCCGTCGGCGTGGGCCTGACGTCGTGGGGTCCGATCGGCGTAGACGGGTTGACGATGACCGCGGGCAGCCCGCGCTCGCCGACCATGGCTTCGACGAGGCGCTCTGCCGCCACCTTGCTGCGCTTGTAGGCGCCCACGGTTTCGTCCGGGCGTGCTGCGGCGGTTTCGTTGGCGGGGCCGTCGGGGTCGGGCTTCAGGGTGGCGACGCTGCTGGTGTAGACGACCCGTTCGGCCCCGACCTCGAGCGCCGCCTCCATCACCGCCTTCGTGCTGGAGACGTTGTTGCGCATGATCTCTTCCGGGTCGGGCGCCCAGAGGCGGTAGTCGGCGGCCACATGGAAGACGTAGCGGGCATCCTTCATGGCGTGCCTGACGGCCTCGGGGTCCCTGGCGTCGCCTTCGACGATCCGGCAGGGGAAGTCGCCCAGATTGGCGCGGGAGCTGGACGATCGCACCAGGGCGGTGATGGCATAGCCCTGTTCCGCGAGGGCTCTCGCGACAGCCGATCCAACGAAGCCGGAGGCTCCGGTAACGAAAACGCGGTCAGTTTCGATGGCCATCACGTCCTCCATCGAGGGACACAGATACACCGTGGACTTTGCCGCTCCCTCGTGAAAATAAGGGAACGCAGGTATGAAGGTAATGCTGCACATGGGCCGCGTGTAGGAGGTCAAAGCACCGTGGCAGGGTATTTTTTTCTCCTGCTCTCGGCGGCCGGCTCGTTCCTGCTGCTCTGGGCGGCGCTGCTGGCACGGCGATTCCACCCTTCGCAGGAGGTGCCAGACAGGGCTTCGTCGTCGCCCGGAATCACCCTTCTCAAGCCGCTGCACGGCGATGAACCGCGGCTTGAGGAGAACCTCGAGAGCTTTCTTCGACAGGCGTATGAGGGACCGGTCCAGGTCATCTTCGGCATCCAGGATCCCCGCGACCCCGCCGCGGAAGTCGTCGAGCGGCTGAAGCGGCGATATCCAGACAGCGACCTGACGCTGGTCTGCGACACCACGGCGCGTGGCGCGAACCGCAAGATATCCAATCTGGCCAACATGATGGCGCGTGTGAGCCACGGCGTCGTGGTCCTAAGCGACAGCGACATGAGTGTCGGGCGCGACTACCTGGCCCGCCTTGCGGCTGCCCTGGACGCGCCGGGGGTCGGCGGCGTCACCTGCCTCTATTACGGCCGCGGCGATGCCGGTCCGGCGTCGCGTCTCGTGGCCATGGGAATCAGCCAGCATTTCCTGCCCTCGGCGCTGGTCGGCCTGAAAATGCGGCTCGCACACCCCTGCATGGGCTCGACGATCGCCCTGCGCCGGGAGACGCTCGCGGCGATCGGTGGCTTCGAGGCCTTCTCGGACACGCTTGCGGACGACCATGCCATCGGCGAGGCGGTCCGACGGCTCGGGCTGGAGATCGTGATCCCGGACATGCTGCTGCGCCACGGCTGCGCCGAGCGCAGCCTTGCGGAACTGTGGCGACAGGAGCAGCGCTGGAGCGCGACCGTCTATGGCATCGATCCGGCCGGCTACACGGGCGGCATCGTCCTGCATCCGCTGCCGCTGGCGCTGGCCGGGGCGGCCCTGCTCGGCTTTTCAGGGCCGGGGCTCGCCGGCATCGCACTGGCGCTATGCGCGCGCGGCGCGGCTGCGGTGCAGGTTTCGCGTGCGTCGGGCGAGAGGCCCGAACTGCCGCTCGTCCCGGTGCGCGACCTGCTGTCCTTTGCGGTATTTTTTTCCGCGTTTTTCGCGCGGTCGGTTGATTGGCGTGGCGCGCGCCTTAGAATCGCTTCTCAAGGGCGGCTTTCGAAGAAAGAGGATTGATCCCCATCATGCGTACCCTGTTCCTGCAGGCTCCGTCCTTCGACGGATTCGATGGCGGCGCCGGTTCGCGCTACCAGGCGCGGCGCGAGATCAAGAGTTTCTGGTATCCAACCTGGCTCGCCCAGCCGGCGGCCCTGGTGGAGGGCTCCAAGCTGATCGATGCACCGCCGCATCAGGTTCGGCTCGACGACATCACGCCCACGGCGAAGGACTATGATCTGGCGGTGCTGCACACCTCGGTGCCGAGTTTCGCCTCGGACGTGAAGACCGCGGCGGCACTCAAGGCGCACAATCCCGACATCCGGATCGGCTTCATCGGCGCCAAGGTGGCGGTCGAGGCCGAAAAGAGCCTGAGGGACGCGCGGGGCATGGTCGATTTCGTCGCCCGCAACGAATTCGACTTCACCATCAAGGAGGTCGCTGACGGCCGCGACTGGTCGGCGATCCAGGGCCTGAGCTACGTGGACCGCGACGGCAGCATCGTCCATAACGCGGACCGGCCGATGCTGGAGCAGATGGACGATCTGCCGTTCGTCACGCCGGTCTACAAGCGGGACCTGACCATCGAGAACTACTTCATCGGCTACCTGAAGCATCCTTACATCTCGATCTACACGGGAAGGGGCTGCAAGTCGCGCTGCACGTTCTGCCTGTGGCCGCAGACGGTAGGCGGCCACCGCTACCGCACCCGGTCCGTCGGCCACGTGATCGAAGAGATCAAATACGCCCTGAAGGCGTTTCCGCAGGTGAAGGAATTCTTCTTCGACGACGACACCTTCACCGACGACCGGCCGCGGGCCGAGGCGATCGCGCGCGAGCTGGGCAAGCTGGGCGTCACCTGGTCGTGCAACGCCAAGGCGAACGTGCCCTACGAGACCCTCAAGGTACTGAAGGACAACGGATTGCGGCTGCTGCTGGTGGGCTACGAGAGCGGCAACCAGCAGATCCTGCACAACATCAAGAAGGGCATGCTCATCGAGGTGGCGGAGCGCTTCACCCGCGACTGCCACGAGTTGGGGATCGCGATCCACGGCACCTTTATCCTGGGACTGCCCGGCGAGACCCAGGACACCATCCGGCAGACGGTGGAATGGGCGCGCAAGATCAACCCGCACACCATCCAGGTGTCGCTCGCCGCGCCCTACCCGGGCACCTTCCTCTACCAGCAGGCGGTAGAGAATGGCTGGCTGGACGCGGACAACGCGGAACTGGTCGACGACCACGGCGTGCAGATCGCGCCATTGCACTATCCGCACCTGGCGCACGAGGAAATCTTCCATTCGGTCGAGGACTTCTACAAGCGCTTCTACTTCCGGCCGAAGAAGATCGGCGCCATCGTCGGCGAGATGGTGCGCAGCCCCGACATGATGAAGCGGCGGCTGCGCGAAGGCGTCGAGTTCTTCCACTTCCTCCGCGAGCGCAGGGGCGTCGCCGGGTGAGATCGCTGATCGTCACCGCCGACGACTTCGGCGCGGCGGTCGAGATCAACGAAGCGGTCGAACTCGGCCATCGCGAGGGGCTGCTCACGGCAGCCAGCCTGATGGTGGCTGGAGAGGCGGCGGCCGACGCCGTCGAGCGGGCGCGTCGCCTGCCGGGTCTCGGGGTCGGCCTGCACCTCGTGCTGGTGGAGGGGCGGCCCGTGCTGGCGCCGGAAGCTCTTCCCGACCTCGTGGGGCCGGACGGCTGCTTCCGGACCGACATGGCGTGGATGGGACTCGATATCTTCCTCAAGCCGCATGTGCGCAGGCAGGTCGAGCGTGAGATCGAGGCCCAGTTCGCGGCCTTTGCCGCCACCGGCCTGCCGCTCGACCACGTCAACGCCCACAAGCACTATCACCTGCATCCCACGGTGCTGAAGCTGGTGCTGAGGATCGGCGGGCGGTTCGGCATGACCGCGGTCCGGGCGCCGGTGGAACCGCGCGAGGTGCTGGGCCGCGTGGAGCCCGGCGGCCGCGCCGCCGGCGCGGGAATCGCCGGACCCTGGGCGAAGCGCGTCCATCGGCACTGCACGCGCGCCGGACTCGCCGTGCCGGACCAGGTGTTCGGCGTGGCATGGAGCGGCGCGATGACGGCCGCCCGAGTCAAAGGTCTGATCGAGCACCTGCCCGACGGGCTGAGCGAGATCTACCTGCATCCGGCCACAAGCGACGCGTATCGGGGACATGTGCCGGGGTACGTCTGTCGCGCCGAGCTGGAGGCGCTGCTGGATCCGGCCGTGCGGGTGGCGGCGCGCCATTCCGCTGCCCTAGGGTGCTTCCGGGACTTCCCGGCGAGCGAGCGGAAAGCCGCGGCCCCCTCAGCCGGGGAATTCCGCTGAAGGTCAATGCGCGAGCCTGGGTGCTGGTGGCCAGCGTCGCGGGCCTCGCGGTGGCGGTGTGGGCGTTCGCCAGCACGGGCTTCGGCGACGTGCTGGAGGCCACCGGACGGATCGGCGTCGGAGGGTTCCTGGCGTTCTGCGCCTATTCCCTCTGCGTTTCCCTGGTGCTCGGGGCCGCCTGGCTGTCGGCGGCGCCGGGAATTCCGTGGCGCCGGGTGGGCGTCTTCGCCTGGGCGCGGATCGTCCGCGAGGGCGTCGCCGACCTCCTGCCCTTCTCGCAGGTGGGAGGCCTGATCGTGGGCGCCCGCACGCTGGCCGCGCGAGGCATCGAGCCGCCGCTCGCCTACGGGTCGATGATCGTCGACATGACCACCGAGATGGCCGCCCAGCTTGTCTTCACCCTGTTCGGCATCGCCTTCTTCGTCGTGCTGCTCTGGGCGAATCCCGATGCGAGCCGCCTGCTGCCGCTGATCCTGGGCGGCACGGGCGTGATGGTTGCGCTGATCGGCGCGCTGTTCCTGACCCAGCGCAACGCGCTGGGCTGGGCGGCGCGCCTCAGTTCCCTGGTGCCGGCCGGATCCATGGTGGCGATGGAGAACCTGGCGGCCGAGATGCGGCGCATCTACGCTCACCGATCGCGGGTATTCAGCGCCTTCCTGTTTAACCTGGCGGCGTGGGTCGCGAGCGCATTCGGCGCCTGGATCGCGCTGCGGCTGATGGGGATCGCCACCTCGGTCTGGACCGTGCTGACCATCGAGAGCCTCATCTTCACCGTACGCAGCGTCGCTTTCGCCATTCCGGGCGCGGTAGGCGTTCAGGAAGCCGCCTATGTGCTGCTGGGTCCGCTGCTCGGCCTCACCCCGACCGCCGCGCTGGCGCTGTCGCTGGCGAAGCGGGCCCGCGACGTCGCGACGGGCCTGCCCGCGGTGGTGGCGTGGCAGGCGCACGAAGCCGGCGCCCTGGTGAGGGAAGGACGGTCCCGCTCGGAACGCTCGTAGGGAACCGTCGGCACGCGGACGATGTTACCGAGTCAGGCGACGCGGATCGTCTTGCGTCGAGAGAGGGCCGCCGCGGGCGGCAAGTCCCGCAAGGCGGTCCCACAAGCAGGAGGTTGACCATGCGAAAATACTGGCCGGTCGTGATCATTGCGGCGGTTATCGTCGTCGTCGGTATGATCCTCGTGCAGCAGGAACTGCCAACCGTGCGCGACGTGGGGGGCGATACCCCGCTCCCGAAAACCAAGGTCACCTATCACTGCGAGGGCGGCTTCGACATCAAGGCGACCTACTTCGACGACCCCGACGAGGTCGTGCTCAAGCCGAAGGACGGCCAGGAAGTGGCGCTCCAGCGCGCCCAGTCGGGTTCCGGCGCGCGTTACGCCGACGGCAAGAACGAGCTGTGGGAGCATCAGGGCGTGGCCCGGATCACCCTGGCGGACGGCACGGCGCTGGAGCACTGCACGCCCGAGGAGGATTAGGCGGACGTCGCGGCGGAACTCCCCCGTGCCGGCCGGGTTCCCCTTAGGGGCGGATAGCCGCCCCTCAAGCGGCAGGCGGAACGGCCCGGCATGAGGGGCGCTCCCGCCCGCCGGGAAGACACTCGCACGGGAGAAAGCCATGAAACGACTTGTCATCGCCGCCCTGTCGATGGGCGCCCTGGTCGCCTGCGGCGACCACGAAGAGAAGCCGGCAGCCCCGGCGCCGGAAGCGGCCACCACCACCCAGCCCGCCACGGCGCCCGAGACCTCGTCGACGGATACGAACTGGCCCGCCACCGGCACCACGGGCGCAGCGCCGGAGTCAGGCGCCGCGGGCGCTGAGTCGCAACCCTATCCGGGCTCGACCCCCGCTCCCGCGCCGACGACCGCCCCCGCGGGAACCGAGTCTGCGACAGCACCGGCGACGTCGACCGAAACCGGT
>WGNW01000066.1 GCA_016124315.1 Alphaproteobacteria bacterium | reverse complement strand
CGGCGTGGGCAGCCTTGGCACCCGCTCCGAGATCGCCGCGGAACTGATCCTGTGCGGCGGCACCGAAGAGCAAAAGGCGCAATGGCTGCCCAAACTTGCCAGTGCCGAGATCCTGCCCACGGCCGTCTTCACCGAGCCGAACACGGGCTCGGATCTCGGCTCGCTGCGCACGCGGGCGGTGAAGGACGGCGACGACTGGGTCATCACCGGCAACAAGACCTGGATCACCCATGCCGCCCGCGCCGACGTGATGACCATGCTGGTGCGCACCGACCCCGAGACCAGGGACTACCGCGGCCTGTCCATGTTCCTGGCCGAGAAGCCGCGGATGGACGAGACCGGCGACTTCCCCGCCAAGGGCATGTCCGGCGGCGAGATCGAGGTGCTGGGCTATCGCGGGATGAAGGAATACGAGCTGGGCTTCGACGGCTTCCGCGTCGCGGGCGAGAACCTGCTGGGCGGCGAGGAAGGCAAGGGCTTCAAGCAGCTCATGACCACCTTCGAATCGGCCCGCATCCAGACCGCCGCCCGCGCCATCGGCGTCGCCCAGTGCGCCATGGAGCTGGGCCTGAAATACGCCCAGGAGCGCATCCAGTTCGGCAAGCCGATCTACAACTTCCCGCGGGTGTTCGGGAAGATCGCCTGGATGGTGGTGGAGATCATGATGGCGCGCCAGCTGTCCTACTTCGCCGCCCGCGAGAAGGACGAGGGCCTGCGCTGCGACCTGGAGGCCGGCATGGCCAAGCTGCTGGGCGCCCGTGTCGCCTGGGCGGCGGCCGACAACGCCATGCAGATCCACGGCGGCAACGGCTACGCGCTGGAATACCCCATCAGCCGGGTGCTGTGCGACGCCCGCATCCTCAACGTGTTCGAGGGCGCCGGCGAGATCCAGGCGGAAGTGATCACCCGCCGGCTGCTGGAAAGCAACTGAGGGCGGCCTAGCTTACCCGTCATGTCGACCCCACTGCTCATCATCGTCGGGATCCTGCTGGTCGCGATCGTCGCGGTGCTGGTGATGGGGGTGGTGGGCATGGCGCGCAGCGGCGGCACCAACCCGCGCCGCTCCAACAAGCTGATGCAGCTTCGCGTCATCCTGCAGGCCACGGTGCTGCTGATCCTGTTCCTCATCCTCGCCTTGGGGAAGTAGGCGGCGCCATGGTCAAGCTGACGAAGATCTATACTCGCGGCGGCGATGCCGGCCAGACCTCGCTGGTGAGCGGCGACCGGGTGTCCAAGTCGGCGCCCCGGGTCGTGGCCTACGGCACCGTCGACGAGGCCAACGCGGTGATCGGCATGGCCCGCCTGCACACCTCGGGCGCGGTCGACGCCGCCCTGTCGCGCATCCAGAACGACCTGTTCGATCTGGGCGCCGACCTGGCGACGCCCGGCGACGATTTCGAGGAGACGGCCAGCCTGCGGATCGTCGAGTCCCAGGTGGTGTGGCTGGAGCGGCAGATCGATTCGCTCAACGAGCGTCTGGCGCCGCTGACCTCGTTCATCCTCCCCGGCGGCACGCCGGCGGCGGCGGCCATGCACATGGCGCGGGTGGTGGCGCGGCGCGCCGAACGCGACATGGTGGCGCTGGCCGCGCAGGAACCGGTGAATCCGGCGGCGATCCGCTACATCAACAGGCTTTCGGACTACCTTTTCGTCCTCGCCCGGCACCTCAACCAGGATGGTGCCGGGGACGTCCTCTGGACCCCTGGCGGGAGCCGCTGAGAGGGTCCGGGCGGGCCGGGGGTGGAGTCGTTGACACTAATATGACCATGGGTTAATGGTGCGCTGCGAAAAAAGACCTACAAAAACCGGGAGAGCCGTCAGGTATGAAGATACTGGTCCCTGTAAAGCGGGTTATTGACTACAACGTCAAGGTGCGCGTGAAGGCCGACAAGACCGGCGTCGACCTTGCCAACGTCAAGATGTCCATGAACCCGTTTGACGAGATCGCCGTCGAAGAGGCGATCCGCAAGAAGGAAGCGGGCGAGGCGGAAGAGATCATCGCCGTGTCCATCGGCCCGCAACAGGCGCAGGAAACCCTGCGCACCGCGCTCGCCATGGGGGCCGACCGCGCCATCCTGATCCAGACCGACGACACCGTGGAGCCGCTGGCCGTCGCCAAGCTGCTGAAGGCCGTGGTGGACGCGGAGCAGCCGGGCCTGGTGATCCTGGGCAAGCAGGCGATCGACGACGACTCCAACCAGACCGGCCAGATGCTGGCCGCGCTGCTGGGCTGGCCGCAGGGCACCTTCGCCTCGATCGTCAAGGTCGCCGGCGACAAGCTGGAAGTGACCCGCGAGATCGACGGCGGCCTGGAGACGGTCTCCCTCAACCTGCCGGCCATCGTCACCACCGACCTGCGCCTCAACGAGCCGCGCTACGCGTCGCTGCCCAACATCATGAAGGCGAAGAAGAAGCAGCTCGACGTCAAGGCGCCCGCCGACTACGGCGTCGACACGGCGCCGCGCCTGAAGACCCTGAAGGTCGAAGAGCCGCCCAAGCGCGCCGGCGGCATCAAGGTGAAGTCGGTCGAGGAGCTGGTCGACAAACTGAAGAACGAAGCGGGAGTACTGTAGGATGGCAGCGCTTGTCCTGGCCGAACACGACAACAAGGAACTGAAGCCGGCAACCCTCAACGCCGTCACCGCGGCCGCCAAGCTGGGCGGCGACGTGCATGTGCTGGTGGCCGGCAGCGGCTGCCAGGCGGTGGCCGACGCGGCCGCCAAGATCGAAGGCGTCGCCGCCGTGCTGCTGGCCGACGACGAGGCCTACGCCCATCCGCTGGCCGAAGTGATCGCGCCGCTCGTCGTGTCGCTGGCGGGCGACTACGACGCCATCGTTGCGCCGACCACCACCAACGGCAAGAACATCATGCCGCGCGTCGCCGCGCAGCTCGACGTGTGCCAGGTGTCCGACGTGATCGCCATCGAGGCGCCCGACACCTTCGTGCGCCCGATCTACGCCGGCAACGCGCTGGCGACGGTCCAGTCCGCCGACGCCAAGAAGGTGATGACCGTGCGCGGCACCGGCTTCCCCGCGGCCCCCGCCAGCGGCGGCTCCGCCGAGATCCGCCCGGTGGGCGGCGCCGGCAATCCGGGCATCTCCAGCTTCGTGCGCCAGGAACTGGCCAAGTCTGACCGGCCCGAGCTGACCGCCGCCAAGATCATCGTTTCCGGCGGTCGCGGCATGGGCTCGGGCGAGGCGTTCTCGATCATCGAGAGCCTGGCCGACAAGCTGGGTGCCGCGGTGGGCGCGTCCCGCGCGGCGGTGGACGCCGGCTTCATCTCCAACGACCACCAGGTCGGCCAGACCGGCAAGATCGTCGCCCCCGAGCTCTACATCGCCTGCGGCATTTCAGGCGCCATTCAGCATCTCGCGGGTATGAAGGACTCCAAGGTCATCGTGGCCATCAACAAGGACGAGGAGGCGCCCATCTTCCAGGTCGCCGACTACGGACTGGTCGCGGACCTGTTCGAGGCCGTCCCCGCGCTCGAAAAGGCGCTCTGACGCTCGGTGAACTTTCCATGCTCCAACGGGTCGAGACGGACGCAATGATAGAAACAGTCGGAGTCATCGGCGCCGGTCAGATGGGCAACGGCATCGCCCACGTCGCGGCCCTGGCCGGTTTCAAGGTGCTGCTGATGGACGCCAATCCGGAAGCGGCCCAGAAGGCGCTGGGGATCATCGACGGCAACATGTCGCGCCAGGTGGCCCGCGGTCGCATCACCGAGGACGAGCACCGGCGCGGCATGGACCACATCAGGCTGGTCGACGGCCTGCCCGACATGAGGGACTGCGACCTCGTGATCGAGGCCGCCACCGAGAAGGAGCCGGTGAAGGTCGCGATCTTCACCGAGCTCTGCAAGACCCTGAAGCCCGACGCCTTGATCGCCACCAACACCTCCTCCATCTCCGTCACCCGGCTGGCGTCCACCACGGACCGGCCGGAACGGTTCATCGGCATGCACTTCATGAACCCGGTGCCGCTGATGGAGCTGGTGGAGATCATCCGCGGCATCGCCACGGTCGAGGACACCTACAAGGTGGTGAAGGCCTTCGCCGACAAGCTGGGCAAGGTGACCACCAACGCCGAGGACTTCCCGGCCTTCATCGTCAACCGCATCCTGGTGCCGATGATCAACGAGGCCGTCTACACCCTCTACGAGGGCGTCGGCAACGTGGAGGCCATCGACACCGCCATGAAGCTGGGCGCGCACCATCCCATGGGCCCTCTGGAACTGGCCGACTTCATCGGCCTAGACGTGTGCCTGTCGGTGATGCAGGTGCTCTATGACGGCCTCGCCGACAGCAAGTACCGTCCCTGCCCGCTGCTGGTGAAGTATGTCGAGGCCGGCTGGCTGGGCCAGAAGACCGGCCGCGGCTTCTACGACTATTCGGGCGAGAAGCCGGTCCCGACCCGGTAGGGCCCGCGCTAGATCGGCAGGTCCGTCGTCATCTTGACGACGTTGAGCATGAAGCTGGAATTGATCGAGGCGACGCCGGGCAGGTGCAGCAGCACCGTCTTCAGGAACCGCTCGTAGTCGTCGACGCTCGCCGCCACCACCCGCATCACGTAGTCGCTCTCGCCGCTCACCGAGAAGCATTCGACGATTTCCCCGTGTCCCAGCACCGCGGCCTCGAATTCCTCGAGGGTCTGCTCGTCGTGGCGATGCAGCTTCAGCTGGGCCAGCACGCTGATCGACAGGCCGAGGCGCCGCGGGTCGAGCACCATGGCGAGGCGCTGGATCACGCCGCTCGCCTTCAGGCGCTTCAGGCGGCGCCAGCACGGCGTCTGCGACAGCCCGACCCGCTCGCCGAGCTGGGCGATGGCGAGATCGGGTTCGGCCTGCAGGGCGCGCAGGATATTCCGGTCCATGTCGTCCAGCTCGCGGGTAGGAGATTCTCCTGCACGCACCTTTGTTGGAACATTCATTTCGAACTCTTGCCATATTTTGACGTTTCATTCTCATATTGCGCCAAAAATCGCTTCAAATGAACCAAGATGTCCCAGCCTCGAAGGAGTAGAATCCTTCGATCCGCTGGACAGGAAATGGTGACGACCATCGCGCTCCACCTTCACATTCCCGAACCCGTCAGCCGCCCCGGCACGGAGGCGGACTTCTCCTGGGTCGAGGTCCCGGCGGCGGGCTCCGTGCGACGGCCCGAGCCGACGGCGGCGGACGAGGACACCCGCGACCTGCCCTACACGCTCATCCGCGTGCTCGACGAGGACGGGCGCGCCCAGGGACCCTGGACGCCGCGACTGACGGGCGACCAGCTCCACCAGGGCTTGCGCGCGATGATGTTGACCCGCGTCTTCGACGACCGGCTCTTCCGGGCGCACCGTCAGGGGAAGACCAGCTTCTACATGAAGTCCACCGGCGAGGAGGCGATCGGCGCCGCGCCGTCGCTCGCGCTCGACCCGCACGACATGTGCTTCCCGACCTACCGCGTCCTCAGCTGGCTGATGGCGAGGGGCTATCCGCTCGAAAATCTCGTGAACCAGATATTCTCGAACGCAAAGGACCCGCTGAAGGGCCGCCAGCTGCCGGTGCTCTATTCGGCGCGGGACTACGGCTTCTACTCGCTCTCCGGCAACGTCGGCAGCCGGTTCGGCCATGCGGTGGGCTGGTCCATGGCGTCGGCCTATCGCGGCGACACCCGGATCGCCCTCGGCTACATCGGCGAAGGCTCCACCGCCGAAGGCGACTTCCACGAAGCGCTGACGTTCGCGAGCGTCTACCGCGCCCCGGTCATCCTGTGCGTCACCAACAACCAGTGGGCGATCTCGAGCTACGCGGGCATTGCGGGCGCCGAGGCCACCACGTTCGCCGCGCGGGCGGTGGCCTACGGCATTCCGGGCCTGCGGGTCGACGGCAACGACTTCCTCGCCGTCTGGGCAGCCATCGAATGGGCGGCGGCGCGGGCGCGCGGCAACTGCGGGCCGACACTGATCGAGCTGTTCACCTACCGGGCGGCAGGCCATTCGACGAGCGACGATCCCACCCGCTACCGACCCGCCGACGAAGCCGCGCGCTGGCCGCTGGGAGATCCGATCGAGCGGCTGAAGACCCACCTCGTTGCGCGCGGCGACTGGGACGACGAGCGACACGCCGCGCTCGCGCGGACCCTCGACGAGGAGGTCAGGACGGCCGTCCGGCAAGGCGAGGCGGTGGGCACCCTCGGCAAGTCCAAGCCGCCGGCGCGGGAGATGTTCGAGGGCGTCTTCGCGTCGCCCGACTGGCGGGTGCTCGAACAGCTGCGCGAGAGCGGGCTTTAGCGCCATGCCCACGATGAACATGGTGCAGGCACTCAACGCCGCGCTGGACTGCAAGCTGGCGCAGGACGCCGACTGCCTGATCTTCGGCGAGGACGTCGGCTATTTCGGCGGCGTCTTCCGGGTGACGGAAGGCCTGCAGGCGCGGCACGGCCGCAAGCGCTGCTTCGACGCGCCTATCTCCGAAGGGGGAATCATCGCCACGGCGATCGGCATGGGCGCCTTCGGCCTGCGCCCGGTCGTCGAGATCCAGTTCGCCGACTACATCCTGCCGGCCTTCGACCAGCTGGTGTCCGAAGCGGCGCGGCTGCGCTACCGGTCGAACGGCGAGTTCTGGGCGCCCATCACCGTCCGGTCACCCTATGGCGGCGGCATCTTCGGCGGGCAGACCCACAGCCAGTCGCCGGAGGCAATCTTCGCCCACGTGACCGGGCTCAAGACGGTCATCCCCTCCAATCCCTTCGACGCCAAGGGCCTGCTGATCGCCGCGATCGAGGACGACGACCCGGTGATCTTCCTCGAGCCCAAGCGGCTCTACAACGGGCCGTTCGACGGCCGCCACGACCGGCCCGCCGCCAGCTGGGCGGACCATGCGGCGGCGGAGGTGCCCGACGGACGCTACGTGGTGCCGCTCGGCTCGGCCGCTGTCGTCCGCGAGGGCGAGGCTGCGACGGTGCTGGCCTACGGGACGATGGTGCACGTCGCCTTGGCCGGCATTGCCGACAGCGGCATCGACGCCGAACTCATCGACCTGCGCTCCATCGTCCCGCTCGACATCGAGACCATCGTGGACTCGGTCGGGAAGACCGGCCGCTGCGTCATCGTGCACGAGGCGTCGCGGTTCGGCGGCTTCGGCGGCGAGCTGTCGGCGCTCGTGCAGGAGCGCTGCTTCTACCACCTGGAGGCGCCCATCGAGCGGGTCGCGGGATACGACATTCCGTACCCGCATGCGTTCGAGTGGGACTACTTTCCGGGCCCGCGCCGCGTCGCGGCGGCGCTCGCCCGCGTCATGGAGGGCGGATAATGGCGCGGTTCGTCTTCCGCCTGCCGGACATCGGCGAAGGCATTACCACGGCCGAGATCGTGGCGTGGCACGTGAAGCCGGGCGACCGGGTCGAGGAGGACGGCAAGCTCGCCGACGTCATGACCGACAAGGCGACGGTGGAGATGGAGTCGCCGGTCGCCGGGACGGTGATGGAGCTGGCGGGCGAGGCGGGCGACGTCATCGCCATCGGCTCGCCGCTGGCCGTGATCGAAACCGGCGCGCCGGACGGGCAGGAAATGTCCAGCAGCGACCGGGCGCCTGCCCCGCCGGCCGAAGCGGCGACCGCTGCGCCGGTCGCCGGGAGCGCGCGGCAACCGGACCGCGATTCGGACGACGGCGATCCTGGAGAGGAGACAAACGCGCCCCGCCGCGCCGTCCTGGCGTCGCCCGCGGTCAGGCGGCGGGCCATGGATTTGGGGATCGACCTTTCCCTGGTCAGGATCGCGGAGGGCGACCGCGTCCGTCATTCCGACCTGGACGCCTACCTGCGCTATTCCACCAGCGAAGGCTACCAGGCGACGGATGCCAGCCGGTCCTGGGCGGACAAGGCCGTCCCGGTGATCGGCATGCGGCGTCGCATCGCCGAAGCCATGGTCGCGTCGAAGCGCCACATCCCCCATTTCACCTATGTGGAGGAGATCGACGTCACCGAACTCGAGCGGCTGCGCCGGCAGTTGAACGACAATCGCGCCGGCCGCCCCACCCTGACCGTGCTGCCCTTGCTGATCGTCGCGATCTGCCGCAGCCTGCCGGCGTTTCCCATGCTGAACGCCCGCTACGACGACGAGGCCGGCATCGTCGCGCGGTCGGGCCGCGTCCATCTGGGCATGGCGACGCAGACCGGCGGCGGGCTCATGGTGCCGGTGATCCGCGACGCGCAGGACCGGAACATCTGGCAGCTGGCGGCCGAGATCAGGCGGCTGTCCGACGCGGCGCGCGCCGGCAAGGCGACGTGGGAGGACCTGTCCGGCGGCACCATCACCGTCACGTCGCTCGGCCCTCTCGGCGGCATCGTCTCGACGCCGGTGATCAACCGGCCCGAGGTCGCGATCATCGCCCCCAACCGGATCATCGACCGCCCGGTCTTCGCGGGCGACGAGGTGCGCAGGGCGAAAATGATGAACCTTTCCATGTCGTGCGACCACCGGGTCGTCGACGGCTGGGACGCCGCCAGCTTCGTCCAGGAAGTGAAGCGCTGGCTGGAAACGCCCGTGCTGCTGTTCGCCGAGTGAGCGCCGGCTTCCGGGCTCCGGGCAGCGGGCTCCGGGTCGACATTCGAGCCGGGGGCTTGCTCCCCGCGCCGCGATCCTACAGGCTGGCGACGCCTGAGCGAACGGGAGGGCCGGCGCCATTGAGTGAAGCGGGATCATGAGCAGCGGACAGGTTTCGACCGGCGATCCGGGCGCCCCGCGCCCGCACCGGCGGTCCGGGCACGCGGGATCGTCGGGCCGGAGGACAGCAGGGAAACCGTCATGCAGCCGCTGACCACGAGCGTCAAGGCCACCTCGGAGGGGTTCCGCGAGAACGCGGCCGCCATGCGCGCGCTGGTGGACGACCTGCGGGCGCAGAGCGCCGCCATCGCGCTGGGCGGCGACGAGCGGTCCCGCCAGCGGCACCTGGGGCGCGGCAAGCTGCTGCCCCGCGACCGGATCGACGCGCTCGTCGATCCCGGCTCGCCGTTCCTGGAGCTGTCCGCCTTCGCCGGTCACGGCCTCTACGAGGACACGGTCAATGCCGCCGGGCTGATCACCGGCATCGGCCGGGTTTCGGGCACCGAGTGCATGATCGTCTGCAACGACGCCACGGTGAAGGGCGGCAGCTACTACCCGGTCACGGTGAAGAAGCACCTGCGCGCCCAGGAGATCGCCCGCGAGAACCGGCTGCCTTGCCTCTATCTGGTGGATTCGGGCGGCGCCAACTTGCCCCGCCAGGACGAGGTGTTCCCCGACCGGGACCATTTCGGCCGCATCTTCTACAACCAGGCCAACCTGTCGGCCGAGGGCATCCCGCAGATCGCCGTGGTGATGGGCTCGTGCACGGCGGGCGGCGCCTACGTGCCGGCGATGGCCGACGAGTGCGTCATCGTGCGCAACCAGGGCACCATCTTCCTGGGCGGCCCGCCGTTGGTGAAGGCGGCGACCGGCGAGACGGTGAGCGCCGAGGAGCTCGGCGGCGGCGACCTGCACGCCCGCGTCTCCGGCGTCGCCGACCATCTCGCCGGCAGCGACGCCCATGCCCTCGCCATCGCCCGGCGGATCGTCGCCGACCTCAACCGTACCAGGCCGGCGAGCCTCGACGTCGCCGCCCCCGAGGCGCCGCTCTATCCGGCCGAGGACCTCTACGGCATCGTGCCCCGCGACCCGCGCCAGACCTACGACGTGCGCGAGGTGATCGCCCGGCTGGTGGACGGCTCGCGCTTCGACGAGTTCAAGCGGTTCTACGGCGAGACCCTGGTGTGCGGCTTCGCCCGGCTTTGGGGCTTTCCCGTCGGCATCGTCGCCAACAACGGCATCCTGTTCTCGGAGAGCGCGCTGAAGGGCGCGCATTTCGTCGAGCTGTGCTGCCAGCGGCGCATCCCGCTGGTGTTCCTGCAGAACATCACCGGCTTCATGGTCGGCCGCAAATACGAGGCCGGCGGCATCGCCCGCGACGGCGCCAAGATGGTCACCGCCGTGGCCTGCGCCAGGGTGCCCAAGTTCACGGTGATCGTCGGCGGCTCGTTCGGCGCCGGCAACTACGCCATGAACGGCCGCGCCTACGGCCCGCGCCTGCTGTTCACATGGCCCAACGCGCGCATCTCGGTGATGGGCGGCGAGCAGGCGGCGACGGTGCTGGCAACGGTGAAGCGCGACGCCATGGAGGCGCGCGGCGAGGCGTGGCCGGCGGACGAGGAGGAAGCCTTCCGGGCGCCGATCCGCGAGCAGTACGAGGCGCAGGGCCATCCCTACTACGCCAGCGCCCGGCTGTGGGACGACGGCATCGTCGACCCGGCCGACACCAGGCGGGTGCTGGCGCTGGCGCTCTCGGCCAGCCTCAACGCGCCCGTCCCCGAAACCCGCTTCGACCTCTTCCGGATGTAGCCATGTTCCGCTCCGTGCTCGTCGCCAACCGGGGAGAGATCGCGCTCAGGGTGATGCGCACGGCGCGCCGCCTGGGCCTGCGCACCATCGCCGTCCACTCCGAGGCCGACGCCGCGGCGCCCCATGTGCGCTTCGCCGACGAGGCCTACCTGATCGGCCCGCCGCCGGCGCTGGAGAGCTACCTGAGGATCGACCGCATCCTGGAGGCGGCACGGCGCGCCGGCGCCGAGGCGATCCATCCGGGCTACGGCTTCCTGTCCGAGAACGCCGCCTTCGCCGAGGCCTGCGAGGCGGCCGGCATCGCCTTCGTCGGCCCGCCGGCCGAGGCGATCCGGCGGATGGGGCACAAGAGCGCCGCCAAGGCGCTGATGGAGAAGGCCGGCGTGCCGGTGGTGCCCGGCTATCACGGCGACGACCAGTCGGACGAGCGGCTGGAGCAGGCCGCCGAGCGCACCGGCTACCCGGTGCTGATCAAGGCGGCGGCGGGCGGCGGCGGCAAGGGCATGCGCCGGGTCGACGAGCCGGACCGCTTCCTCCGGGAGCTGAAGGCGGCGCGGCGCGAGGCGATGAGCGCGTTCGGCGACGACACCATGCTGGTCGAGACCTTCGTCGCCCGCCCGCGCCACATCGAGATCCAGGTTTTCGCCGACGGGCTGGGCAACACGCTGCACCTGTTCGAGCGGGAGTGCTCCATCCAGCGGCGCCACCAGAAGGTGATCGAGGAGGCGCCCGCTCCGGGCATGACGCCCGCCCTGCGCGACCGCATGGGCCGGGCGGCGGTCGCCGCGGCGGAGGCCATCGCCTATGTGGGCGCCGGCACGGTGGAGTTCATCGTCGACGGCCGGCAGGGCCTGGCGGACGCGCCGTTCTACTTCATGGAGATGAACACACGGCTGCAGGTGGAGCATCCGGTGACCGAGGCGGTGACCGGCACGGACCTGGTGGAATGGCAGTTCCGGGTGGCGGCCGGCGAGACGCTGCCGGTAGCGCAGGCGGACCTCGCCATCGAGGGCCACGCCATCGAGGCGCGGCTCTACGCCGAGAACCCGGCGAAGAAGTTCTTTCCCCAGGCCGGCACCCTCGCCCGGCTGCGCTTCCCGCCGGAAGGCCCGCATGTCCGCGTCGATTCGGGCGTCGCCGAAGGCCAGGAGATCCCCATCTACTACGACCCGATGATCGCCAAGGTGATCGCCTGGGACCGGACGCGGGAACGGGCCGCTGCCCGGCTGGAGATGGCGCTGCGGCAGACCCGGCTGGCCGGCGTCACCACCAACCTGGCCTTCCTCGCCGCCATCGCCGGCCACGAGGCCTTCCTGGGCGGCGACCTGCACACCGGCTTCATTGAGGAGCACGCCGCCGACCTGATCCCCGAGCCCGCCCCGGCGGATGCCTTCCTCCTCGGCGCGGCGGCGCTCTCCATCCTGGCGGAGCGGGAAGGACGCGGCGCAGACCCGTGGGACGTCGCGGACAACTGGCGGCTCAACCTTTCGGCCAAGGAGCGCCTCACCTTCCGCGACGGCGGGACGGAGCGCGCGGTGACCGTCCACCAGGGCGCGCCGCCGGCGGTGGAGATCGACGGCGACCGGCTCGCCGCCGCGTGGGAGCGGGAGGCGAATGGCGACCTGGCGGTCAGCCTGGGCGGCGCCCGCTCCTCGGTGCACGTGGTGCGGGAGGGCAACGTCCTCACCGTGCTCCGCCACGGCCACGTCCACCGCCTGGAACTGGCCGAGGCCGCCGCCGCGGACGACGACCTCGCCGCCGACGCCCGCGACCTGCGCGCGCCGCTGCCCGGCCGCGTCGTCCAGGTGCTGGCGGAGGCGGGACAAAAGGTGAAGCGCAACGCGCCGCTGGTGATCCTTGAGGCGATGAAGATGGAGCACGCGCTGCTGGCGCCCGCCGACGCGACCATCGCCGAGGTGCGGGTGGCGCCCGGCGATCAGGTCGCCGAGGACGCCGTGCTGGTGACCTTCGCGGCCTGAACATTGGCAGCCGCCATCGCTTCCGTGGATGGCCCCTTGAAGTCCGCTATGGGTGGATTGTGTTGAAAAACTCCGACTTGCGGCGGTAGCGGCGCGCTGATTCAATTTCCCGGCGATGTGGGAGATTGGCTGATGATGGGTGAGCGGACCGTGATGCAGGAGGCGCTGTTTTACGCCTTCAGCCTGGAACAGCAT